>JAHFVB010000379.1 GCA_023264755.1 Mycobacterium sp.
GCCACCGCACGGACCAATCCGTGCTCGCGCGTGAGCAGGGTGATGATCCGGTCAGCCTCGCCGAGCTTGTGCTGACGCAGCACCACTGCCCGGTCTCGGTACAACCGCATCCCGACAGTCTCCCACCGCCGACCGACAACACCGGTGAGGCCTGGCCGCTCCGGTGCTACGGATATTCTCGTTGGCAACATGGCCCCGCCTGTCTCCGCTCCCCACGGACGCCTTCCCACCCTGACGCAGCTGCTCTACCGGCTGGCCAGCGGAGCGGTCACGTCCGTCGACCTGGTCACCCAGGCCCTGGCTGCGATCGACGCCAGCCAACCCACGCTGAACGCCTTCCGAGTGGTCCTCACCGAGCAGGCGCTGGCCGACGCCGCCGCGGCCGATCGCAAACGCGCTGCGGGCGAAGAGCTCTCGGATGTTCCGCTCCTGGGGATTCCGATCGCGGTCAAGGACGACGTCGACGTCGCGGGAGTGCCGACCCGATTCGGCGCCGACGGCGACATCGCACCGGCCGACGCAGATGCCGAGGTGGTGCGCAGGCTGCGGGCCGCAGGTGCCGTCATCGTCGGCAAGACCAACACGTGCGAACTGGGCCAGTGGCCCTTCACCAGCGGACCGGCGTTCGGCCACACCCGCAATCCGTGGTCTCGCGAGCACACCCCGGGGGGCTCCTCGGGTGGCAGCGCAGCCGCCGTGGCCGCCGGGCTCGTCACGGCGGCCATCGGCTCCGACGGCGCGGGCAGCGTGCGCATCCCGGCCGCGTGGACGCACCTCGTCGGCATCAAACCCCAGCGGGGCAGGATCTCAACCTGGCCGCTGCCCGAGGCGTTCAACGGCATCACCGTCAACGGGGTGCTCGCTCGCACGGTCACCGACGCCGCCCTGGTACTCGACGCGGCCTCCGGCAACGTCGCCGGCGAGGTACACAAACCGCCCGCAGTGCACGTCTCGGACTACGTCGGACGGGCTCCTGGACCACTGACGGTGGCGCTGTCGACGAAGTTTCCGTTCACGTTCTTTCGCGCCGAGCTGCACCCCGAGATCCGGGCCGCCATGCAGACCGTCGCGGGCCAGCTGGAAGAGCTCGGTCACACGATCACCACCGCCGACCCCGACTACGGGCTGCGGATGTCGTGGAACTTCCTTTCCCGGTCCACGTCCGGGCTGCTCCACTGGGCGGACCGACTGGGCCCTGGCGTGACGCTGGACCCCCGCACCACGAGCAACATGCGGATGGGCCGGCTGCTGTCCGAACAGGTGCTACGCAACGCTCGCGCCCAGGAAGCCCGGACGCAGCGGCGCATCGGGTGGATCTTCAACGTGGCCGACGTGGTCCTGGCCCCCACCACCGCACAACCGCCTCCGCTGGTCCACGACTTCGACCACCGGGGCGGACTGTCCACCGACCGGGCGATGATCCGCGCCTGCCCCGTCACCTGGCCGTGGAATCTCGTCGGCTGGCCGTCGATCAACATTCCCGCGGGGTTCACCTCCGACGGCTTGCCGATCGGCGTGCAGCTGATGGGACCGGCCAACAGCGAGCCGCTGCTGATCTCGCTGGCCGCCGAGTTGGAGGCGATCAGCGGGTGGGCCGCCAAGCAACCGGAAGCGTGGTGGGCCGCTCCCGGCGGCTAGCCGAGCACACGCCAAGGTGCTGCGCTCACGCCAGGCTCAGAAGCCCATGCGGTTGAGCTGTTTCGGGTCGCGCTGCCAGTTCTTGGCGATCTTGACCCGCAGGTCGAGGTAGATCTTGGTGCCCAGGAGCTTCTCGATCTGAAGGCGGGCGGCCGTGCCTACCTCGCGCAGCCGCGCACCCCCCTTACCGATGACGATGCCCTTCTGACTGTCGCGCTCGACGTAGAGAATGGCGTGCACGTCGATGAGGTCCTCCCGGCCCTCGCGCGGGCTGACCTCGTCGATGACCACGGCGAGCGAATGCGGAAGCTCGTCGCGCACCCCCTCGAGGGCGGCCTCGCGAATGAGCTCGGCCATGAGCACTTCCTCGGGCTCGTCGGTCAGTTCGCCGTCGGGATAGAACGCAGGCCCGGGCGGCAGCTGCGCGACGAGCACGTCGATCAGCACGTCGAGCTGTTCGCCCTTGGTGGCCGAGACCGGGACGATCTCGGCGGTGCCACCGGTCAATTCGCTGACGGCCATCAGCTGTGCGGCGACCCTGTCCTTGCCGACCTTGTCGATCTTGGTGACGATGACCACCAGCGTGGTTCTGGGTGCGACGGCGCGGATCTGTTGGTAGATCCAACGATCGCCGGGGCCGATCGTCTCGTCGGCCGGGATGCACAACCCGATGACGTCGACCTCGGAGTAGGTGCCCTTCACCAACTCGTTGAGCCGCTCCCCCAGCAGGGTGCGCGGCCGGTGCAGCCCGGGGGTGTCGACGAGCACGATTTGGAAGTCCTCGCGGTGCACGATGCCGCGAATGGTGTGCCGCGTGGTCTGCGGCCGGTTGGAGGTGATGGCCACCTTCTCGCCGACGAGTGCGTTGGTCAGCGTCGACTTGCCCGTGTTCGGCCTACCGACGAAACACACGAAGCCCGAGCGGAACTCGCGCTCACCGGTTCCGGCGACCGCGGCGGTCACAGCGGATTGCCCGCCCGGTCGGTGACGATGACCATTGCCGCCGAGGACAATTCCCGAACCGCGGCCACCCCTGCGTCGTCGTCCGTTCCGCCGACCAACACCGCAGCCTCCAAACCCGTTGCCCCGCTGGATACTGCGGCAGCCACCGCGGCCTGCAGCGCCGTCAACGGCAGCGCTTCCAAGGTGACGGGCGCCCCGGCGTAGGTGCGGCCGTCGACGTCGCGCACCGCGGCTCCGGTGCCCGCCTCCGCGCGCGCCATGGCCCCGCGGGCGAGCACTACCAACTTGCCGTCCTCGGCGTCCAAGCTCATGACTCTCCCTCGGTTTCGGTAGGCCGGACCAACACGGTGCCGACGCGTACCCGGCCGCGATGGTCGCGACCGCCTTCGGCCCGCAGCCGCAACGTATCCCACGTCACCTCGGACCCGGGCAACGGCACTCGGCCGAGCTCGTGGGCCAGCAGGCCGCCGACCGTGTCGACGTCGAGATCGTCGTCGAGCTCCAGCTCGTACAGTTCTGCGAGATCCTCCAGCGGCAACCGGGCCGAGACTCGGAAGTTGTTGTCACCCAACTCCTCCACCGGCGCGACCTCGTCGGTGTCGTATTCGTCGGCGATCTCCCCGACGATCTCCTCGAGCACGTCCTCGATGGTGACCAGGCCGGCGACGCCGCCGTACTCGTCGACCAGCAGGGCCATGTGGTTGCGGTCGCGTTGCATCTCGCGCAACAGTTCGTCCAGCGGCTTGGAGTCGGGCACGAAGACGGGCTGGCGCATGACCTCGCCGACTCTGGTCTCGATGCCACCGTTGGACGTATAGGTCTGCTGCACCAAGTCCTTGAGGTACACCACACCGATGACGTCGTCGACGTTCTCGCCGATCACCGGGATGCGGGAGTGGCCGCTGCGGACCGCCAAGGACGTCGCTTGACCGGCAGTCTTGTCACTTTCGATCCACACCATCTCGGTGCGCGGCACCATCACCTCACGCGCGGGAGTGTCCCCGAGTTCGAACACCGACTGGATCATGCGGCGCTCGTCGTCGGCGACGACACCACTCTGCTGAGCCATGTCCACGACTTCGCGAAGCTCGATCTCGGATGCGAACGGCCCGTTGCGGAAACCGCGTCCGGGGGTGATCGCGTTGCCGATCAGGACCAGGAGCCGACTGATCGGCGTCAACAACACCGAGATCGCTTGCAGCGGTAGCGCCGCCATCAGGGCGATCGAGTACGCGTTCTGCCGTCCAATGGTGCGTGGGCCGACCCCGATCGCGACGAAGCTGACGACCACCATGATCGCCGCTGCCGCGAACAGTCCCCACTCCAGCCCCAGGTCCTCGTAGAGGAAGGCGACCAACAGCACCGTGGCGGTGGTCTCGCACGTGATGCGCAGCAGCACCACGAGATTGATGTAGCGCGGGCGATCGGCGACGACGCGCAGCAGCCGCACCGCACCGGGCCGCTCGTCGCGCACCAACTCCTCGATGCGCGCCGTCGAGACGGTGCTGACGGCGGCATCGATGGCCGCGAAGAGCCCACCGAGCAGCGTCAGCGCGATGGCCCCAAGCAAAGGAGCGATTCCGTTCACCGGCGGCCGCCGCTGCTAGGACTCATCGAAGTAGCGCGACCCGTCGAGCAGCCTGCGGTCCTTCTCGGTTTGTCGATCGACGTGGTACGCCTGCACCTGGTCGGCCACCCACTCCTCCAGCAGTTCGCGTTGCAGGGCGAACATCTCCTTCTCCTCGTCCGGTTCGGCGTGGTCATACCCCAGCAGGTGGAGCACGCCGTGCACCGTGAGCAACGCCAACTCCTGGCCGAGTGAATGCCCGGCCGCCTCGGCCTGTTTGGCCGCGAACTCCGGACATATCACGATGTCGCCCAACATCGATGGCCCCGGTTCCGGCGAATCCGGGCGCCCCCCTGGCTCGAGCTCGTCCATCGGGAAGCTCATCACGTCGGTGGGACCGGGCAGATCCATCCAGCGCATGTGCAGGTCGGCCATCGCGGCGGAGTCGAGCAACAACATGGATAGTTCGGCGGCTGGGTTGACGTCCATTCGGGCGATGGCGAATCGGGCGACGCTGATGAGTTCGGTCTCGGAGATTTCCATCCCCGACTCGTTGGATACCTCGATGCTCATGCCGCGCTCACCGCCGCTGCCGGCCGGTTGAGGCGCGCCGCTCGGCCCGGTTCATCGACATGGGCTCCTCGGAACGTGCGTAGGCGTCGACGATCTCGGACACCAATCGATGTCGGACCACGTCGGCGCTGGTGAGTTCGGCGAAGTGAATGTCGTCCACGCCGACCAGGACGCGCTGGGCGGCCCGCAGCCCCGAGGCCGCGCCGCCAGGCAGGTCGACCTGCGTAACATCGCCCGTGACAACCATTTTCGAGCCGAAGCCCAGCCGGGTCAGGAACATCTTCATCTGCTCGCCAGTGGTGTTCTGCGCCTCGTCGAGGATGATGAAGGCGTCGTTGAGGCTTCTGCCACGCATGTAGGCCAACGGCGCGACCTCGATGACCCCGGCGCTCATCAGCTTCGGGATGAGCTCGGGATCCATCATGTCGTGCAGCGCGTCGTACAACGGCCGCAGGTACGGATCGATCTTCTCGTAGAGCGTGCCGGGCAGGAAGCCAAGGCGCTCACCGGCTTCCACCGCGGGCCGGGTCAGGATGATGCGCGACACCTGCTTGGACTGCAAGGCACTCACGGCTTTCGCCATGGCCAGGTAGGTC
>JAHFVB010000380.1 GCA_023264755.1 Mycobacterium sp.
TACCGCGAACTGTGGGAGCGCGTGCGCGCGACCGCTGCCGGACTCAGCGGCCAGCCCGTCCAACCCGGCGACCGCGTCGCCATCCTCGGCTTCACCAGCGTCGACTACACCGTCGTCGACACGGCGCTGACCCAACTCGGCGCCGTCTCGGTACCACTGCAGACCAGCGCCTCACCGGCGCAGTTGAGCCCGATCATCGCCGAGACGGAACCCAGCCTGATCGCATCCAGCATCGACCAGCTCGCCGACGCGGTCGAGCTCGTGACGTCGGGCCCGGCCCCCGCGCGCCTCGTCGTCTTCGACTACCGCCCGGAGGTCGACGAGCAGCGCGAGGCATTCGAGCGCGCCGTGACTGCGCTGGCCGGAAGCTCGGTCACCGTGGAGCTGCTGGCCGACGTCCTGGCCCGGGGCGCCGGACTGGACGCCCCTGCGCTCGCCGGCGACGGTGACGACACCCTGGCGTTGTTGGTCTACACCTCCGGAAGCACCGGCGCACCCAAGGGTGCCATGTACCCGGAGCACAAGGTCGCCACCATGTGGCGGTCCGCGGTGAACACCCACTGGGACGACAAGCAGGGGGTGGTCCCGGCCCTCACGCTCAGCTTCCTGCCGATGAGCCACGTGATGGGGCGCGGGGTGCTCTACGGCACGTTGGCCAGCGGCGGCACCGCCTACTTCGCCGCCCGCAGCGACCTGTCCACCTTCCTCGAAGACCTGGCCCTGGTCCGGCCCACGCAGATGAACTTCGTGCCGCGCATCTGGGACATGCTCTACCAGGAATACCTCAGCCAGACCGACCGCGGCGCCGCCGGCGCCGAGCTGCGCCAACGCCTGCTCGGCGACCGCTTCGTCAGCGCCATGACCGGCTCGGCACCCATCTCACCCGAACTCAAGGCCTGGGTCGAGGAGTTCCTCGACATGCACCTGACCGAGGGCTACGGCTCCACCGAGGCGGGTGCGGTCTTCGTCGACGGGGTGATCCGCCGCCCACCCGTGCTCGACTACAAGCTGGTCGACGTGCCCGAGTTGGGTTACTTCGGCAGTGACGTGCCGCATCCACGCGGCGAACTGCTGATCAAGTCCGAGCAACTCTTCCCCGGCTACTACAAGCGGCCCGAGGTCACCGCCGAAGTGTTCGACGCCGACGGCTACTACCGCACCGGTGACATCGTCGCCGAGCTCGGCCCGGACCAGGTGCGCTACGTGGACCGCCGCAACAACGTGCTGAAGCTGGCCCAGGGCGAGTTCGTCACCGTCTCCAAGCTCGAGGCGGTCTTCACCGACAGCCCGCTGGTACGCCAGATATACCTCTACGGCAACAGCGCCCGGCCATATCTGCTGGCCGTCGTGGTGCCCACCGACGAGGCGCTATCACGTTACGACGCAACCGAACTCAAGTCGGCCATCAGTGCCTCGCTCAAGGAGGCCGCCCGCGCGGCCGCCCTGCAGTCCTACGAGCTCCCCCGCGACTTCCTCGTCGAGCCGACCCCCTTTACGGTCGAGAACGGACTGCTCACCGGCATCCGCAAGCTGGCCTGGCCGCGGTTGAAGGAACGCTACGGACCCGAACTCGAGCAGCTGTATGTCGACCTGGCCGACGGCCAGGCGGGTGAGCTGCGCGCACTGCGTCAGAGTGGGGCGCAACGGCCGGTGCTGGAGACCGTCGGCCGGGCCGCGAGCGCGCTACTGGGGGCAGCGGCCTCCGAGGTGACACCCGATGCCCAGTTCACGGACCTCGGTGGCGATTCGTTGTCGGCGTTGACATTTGCCAACCTGCTACACGACATCTTCGGTGTCGACGTGCCCGTCGGCGTGATCGTCAGCCCGGCCAGCGACCTGGCCGCCATCGCCGCGTACGTCGAGGCCGAGCGGGCGGGTGGCCGCAAGCGGCCGACCTACGACGCGGTGCACGGGCGGGACGCCACCGAGGTCCATGCCAGCGACCTGACGTTGAACCAGTTCATCGATGCCCAAACACTGGCGGCTGCAACGGATTTGACGCGTCCGGCCGCCGAGGTCCGCACGGTGCTGCTCACCGGAGCCACCGGCTTCCTCGGCCGCTACCTGGCCCTGGAGTGGCTGGAGCGGATGGACCTGGTCGACGGCAAGGTGATCGCCCTGGTCCGCGCCAAGGACGACGCCGCCGCCCGCGCCCGCCTCGACGCAACCTTCGACAGCGGCGACCCAAAGCTGCTGGCCCACTACCGAACTCTCGCCGCCGAGCACCTCGCGGTGCTCGCCGGCGACAAGGGTGAGGCGAACCTGGGTCTGGACGACGCCACCTGGCAGCGGCTGGCCGACACCGTCGACGTGATCGTCGACCCGGCCGCCCTGGTCAACCACGTGCTGCCCTACAGCCAGCTGTTCGCACCCAACGTGCTCGGCACCGCGGAGCTGCTCCGCATCGCGTTGACCACCAAGCTCAAGCCGTTCGTGTACGTCTCCACGGTGGCCGTCGGCGCGGGCATCGACCCGGCCGCCAACACCGAGGACGCCGACGTCCGCGTGGTCAGCGCGACCCGCAAGGTCGACGACAGCTATGCCAACGGTTATGGCAACAGCAAGTGGGGCGGCGAGGTGCTGCTGCGCGAGGCCAACGAGCAGTTCGGCTTGCCCGTCGCAGTGTTCCGTTGCGACATGATCCTGGCCGACACCAGCTACGCCGGACAGCTGAACCTGCCCGACATGTTCACCCGCATGATGCTGAGCCTGGTCGCGACGGGCGTGGCGCCGAAGTCGTTCTACGAACTGGGCTCCGACGGCAACCCACAGCGGGCGCACTATGACGGCCTACCCGTCGAGTTCATCGCCGACGCCATCTCGACACTTGGCGTGAGGGTCGGCCCCGCGGGCTTCGAGACCTACCACGTGATGAACCCCTACGACGACGGCATCGGCATGGACACCTTCGTCGACTGGCTCGTCGAGGCGGGCTACCCGATCCGGCGCATCGACTCGTACGACGAATGGCTGCAACGGTTCTCGACGGCGCTGCGGGCGCTGCCCGAGCGGCAACGTCAGGCGTCACTGCTGCCGCTGCTGCACAACTACCAGACCCCGGAGCATCCGCTCAACGGGTCGGTGGCCCCGACGGATGCGTTCCGTGCGGCGGTGCAGGACGCGAAGATCGGTCCGGACAAGGACATTCCGCACATCGACGCGCCGGTGATCGTCAAGTACGCCACCGATCTGGAGCTGCTCGGCCTGCTGTGAGTTACGGGTTGATGGTGTATTCGCCGACCTGACGGCCCCAGACGTACTCGGTGACCAGGGGCTGACCCAGTTCCAGGTGGTTGTAGGGGGCGATGCTGGCGCCGGTGTCCACGACCAGGTAGGGCATCGGCCACAGGTCGCGGCTGAGCGGTTGCCAGCAGCCGGGCCTACCCTCCGGGCCGCCGTGGGCGTTCACCCGCGGCAGGTTGTCGGGGTACACGTAGGGGTTGCCCGCGCCGAGTATCTCGTTGTGCAGGACCATGGAATAGCCGTTCTCCCCGCCGCCGAACTTGGAGAACGCCGGTTCGGCGTCGTGGTAGTTGCGAATGGTGCAGAACAGTTCCGGGCTGTACTCGTCGAGCAGGGCGCTGGTGGGGACCAGGTCGGCGGCGCCGCGCACCAGGTACGGGCTGGCCTTCTCGAAGACCTCGCCGCCGGTGTTGCCGAAGCCGACCGAGGCCATCAGGGCCGCGTCGATGTTGGACTGCTCGTCGTTCAGCGTCTTGGCGGTGGTGGCGAGGTTCTGCAGCCCGTCGAACAGGTCCGGTGCGGCGTCGGCATAGACGTCGGCCAGGTCGGCCAGCCGCTGGTTGTCCTCGCGGATCCGCGGCATCAACGGGTTGACGTCGTCGAGGATCTCGTTGCCGTTCTCGATCGACTGCCCGAAGCGGGTTCCGAGGCCGGACAGCGCCTGGGCAGTGGCCGTCAGCGTCTGGTTCAGCTTGATGGGATCGACCTGCTTGGCCACCGAGACAACGGTTTCGAACAGGGTGTTGAACTCGGTGGTCACATCCGAGGCCACGATCTGGTCCTTGGGCGTAATGCGTTGTGGCTCAGGGTTGGGCGGCGACGAGAAGGCGATGTACTTGTTGCCGAACACCGTGGTCGCCTTGATCTCGGCTTGCACGTTGGCCGGAATCAAGCGAACGAACTGGCGGTTGACGTCGAGGGAGACCTTGGCCTGGGGCTTGCCGTCGCGCTCGATGGCCTGGATGTCGACGACCCGGCCGATCTCGACGCCGTTGTAGGTGACCTTGCTGCCCTTGTCCATCGACAAGCCCGACCGCGATGCGATCAGCGTCAGACGTTCGGGGTTGGCGAAGCCGCCGCGGAACTGGGTCCATACCAAACCGACCACGATGGCCGCGATGACCAGCAGGACGATGCCCGCGATCTTGTACGGCGGGGTCTTGGGCTTGTTGATCGGTGACTGGAGCTGGCCGGGAGCGGTCATCGGCTACACCGTCAAGTTGAAGTTGGCGTTGGTGCCGTAGAGCGCCAACGAAGCGAACAGGACGACCAACACGATCGCGATCAGCGAGGCGCGCATGGAGCGGCCGACGGCCTCCCCGACCCCGACCGGACCTCCGCTGGCGAAGAAGCCGTAGTAGCAGTGGTTGAGCATGACGATCACCGAGATGATGATCGCCTGTACGAACGACCACATCACGTCGTCGGGACGCAGGAACGTCCGGAAGTAGTGCTCGTAGGTGCCGGTGGACTGACCGTAGAACAGGGTCGTGGTGATCTGGGCCGACAGGAAGCTCATGATGATCGCCATCGCGTACAGCGGGATGATCACCACGAAGCCGGCCAGGATGCGTGTCGACACCAGGTAGCTGATCGACTTGATGCCCATGACTTCCAGCGCGTCGATCTCCTCGCTGATACGCATGGCCCCCAACTCCGCGGTGGCGCCTGCGCCGACCGTGGCCGCCAAGGCCTGACCGGCCACCACCGGCGCGGCGATGCGCACGTTGACCAACGCGGCGAAGAATCCGGTGAAGGCCTCCACCCCGATGTTGCCCAGCGAGGCGAAGCCCTGGATGGCGATCAGCGAGCCACCCGAGAGCGTGACGAACCCGACGATGGCCACGGTGCCACCGATCACCGCCATCGCCCCGGTGCCCATGCCGATCTCGGCGATCAGGCGCAGCATCTCGCGGCGGTAGAACCGCACCGCGTGGCCGATGGAACCGACCGCATTGACCACGAACCAGGCCACGTGTCCGACGCTGTCGAGGAACCGGGCCGGGCTGGAGGCCAACCGCTCCCCACGCGCGACCGCCCGGGGGAAACGGGACCGGACTACCGAGGTCGTCGACATGTCAGCGCCCCGTTC
>JAHFVB010000381.1 GCA_023264755.1 Mycobacterium sp.
GCCGCGGATCAGCGCGCAGCAGCCGCACCGCCCCGTGGCCGGCCCAGCGGCGCAGCACCAGATGCTCGTGTTCGGACTCGACCTCGGGAAAGCCGATTTTCAGGACCGCAGGCGCCCCTTCCGAGGTGCGTACGGGCAGCATCAGCGCGTCTGTCCCCTGGATCGCCGACCCGTCGGGGCGCAGCTCCCACTGTTCGACGTGACTTCGTAGGACGGCCGGGACGCCGGTGACCCAGGCCTGCCGTGGCGAGGGGCCGGTGGTGGTCGTGGCGCCGGATGCTTCGCCGGTGGAGTGGCTCGGCTCAGGCGCAGTCGGCGCAGATCATCCGATCGCCGACCTGCTTGGCCAGTCGGTGGCTGTGCTGCACGAGGAAGCAGCTCGAGCAGGTGAACTCGTCGGCTTGCTTGGGCACGACCCGCACGGTGAACTCTTCACCGGACAGATCGGCGCCGGGCAGTTCGAATGCTTCGAGTTCGGCCTCGCCGTCATCGACGTCAAGCACGGCAGTGGCGGCATCATTGCGCCGGCCAGCAAGCGCTTCGAGCGATTCGTCGGCGACGTCGTCGGTTTCCTTCTGGCGGGGAGCATCGTAGTCAGTGGCCATGGAGGTCCTCTCAAGTGTGGATCCGGCGTCACGACAACGTGAACGATGCGCAGCTTGTTCCCGCCTGCGGGTACAACGAAACACTCAATCCGGGCCGGCTGAACGCGAACCGGGCCGGGCGACCATACCAGTCGTCCGGCCGGGACTCGACTTGGGTGGCTCGATCGCGTCCCGCGCCGCCGATTCGGTCCGGTCGTTTGGCCGTCCGGCCCTCGGGTACCCGAAGCCAGACGGCAACGAGCGCAGTGAAGGCGGTACTGAAGTGGTTCGATTCGGCTACACCCTGATGACCGAGCAGAGCGGACCGAAACAGCTTGTGGAATACGCTGTTTCGGCCGAGCGCGTGGGTTTCGACTTCGAGGTGTGCAGTGACCACTTCTCGCCCTGGCTGACCAGCCAGGGGCACGCCCCGAATGCCTGGACGACGTTGGGCGCCGTCGCGCATGCCACCGACCGGGTCGAACTCTTCACCTATGTGACCTGCCCGACGATGCGGTACCACCCGGCGATCGTCGCGCAGCAGGCCGCCACGCTGCAGCTCCTGGCCGATGGCCGGTTCACGCTTGGGTTGGGCAGCGGCGAGAACCTCAACGAACACGTCGTCGGCGCGGGTTGGCCGACGGTCGATCGACGTCAGGCCATGTTGGTCGAGGCCATCGAGGTCATCCGTGAGCTCCACACCGGCGAATTGGTGAACTGGAAGGGGGAGTACTTCGAAGTCGACTCGGCCCGCATCTGGGACCTGCCCGAGGTGCCCGTCCCCATCGGCGTCGCGGTGTCCGGAGAGAAGTCGGTCGAGGCCTTTGCGCTGCGGGCCGACCACCTGATCGCCGTTGAGCCCGACCGGGCCGTCGTCGACGCCTGGCAAGAGGCACGCCGGGCCACGGGGCTTCCGGTCCAGAGCCGGGTGGTCGGTCAGCTTCCCATCTGCTGGGACACCGATCGCGACAAGGCGATCGCGCGGGCTCACGATCAGTTCCGCTGGTTCGCCGGAGGATGGTCGGTCAACGCCGACCTGCCGACGCCGGCAGGCTTCGCCGGCGCCACCCAGTTCGTCCGTCCCGAGGACGTCGCGGAGTCGATTCCGTGCGGACCAGACCTCGATGCGATCGTCGACTCGGTGCGCGAGTACTGGGAAGCCGGTTTCACCGACATCGCCGTGGTCCAGATCGGTGACGAGTCACAAGCCGAATTCCTCAAGGAGGCCGCGGAGCCCCTGCTCGCGGCGCTGCGGGCCGCCGCCGGCTGAACCGAGAACTACCAGACCTCGAGGATCTCGTTCTTGATGGCCTCGGCGGCGGTGCCGAACACCGCCTGCACGCTGCTGCCGACCTCGATGACCCCCGCCGCCCCGAGACTCTTCAAGCGGGCCTGGTCGACCTTGCCGGCATCGGCCACTTCCATGCGCAATCGGGTGATGCAGGCGTCGACGTTCACCAGGTTCTCGCGGCCGCCGAACGCCGCGATGACGTCCTCGGCCCTGCTGTCGGCCGACACCGTCGTCGAGGTGGCCGAGTCGGCCACCGCCTCCGCCCCGACGCTCACGGCAGTCGGCGCATCGGCCCCAGGCCCGAGGTTCGCGCGTTCCTCGGCCTCGAAGGCACTCTCCGGTTCGCGTCCCGGGGTGCGCAGATTCCACTTCGTGATGACGAACCGGAACAGCACGTAGTAGAGCGCGAAGAACACCACGCCCATGCCGATGAGCAGCGGGATGTGCTTGGCGGCCGGTGCGGTGCCGTACAGCAGTAGGTCGATCAGCCCCGCCGAGAACGAGAAGCCCAGGTGGATGTCGAGCAGGTAGGCGATGGCCAGCGAGAGTCCGGTCAGGAGGGCGTGAATGACGTACAGCGGGAACGCCACGAACATGAACGCGAATTCGAGTGGCTCCGTGACGCCGGTCAGGAAGGCGGTCAGCGCGGCCGCCGACAGAATGCCGATCGCCACCTTCTTCTGCTTCTTGTTCGCGACGTGGATCATCGCCAGTGCGGCGGCGGGCAGCCCGAACATCAGAATCGGGTAGAACCCCGACGTCAGGATGCCCGCGGTGGGGTCACCCGCGGCGAAGCGCGTGAGTTCCCCGGTGACCACGTGGCCGTCGGAGGTCTGGTAGTCGCCGTAGAGGAACCACACATAGGAGTTGGGGATGTGGTGCAGGCCCAACGGAATCAGCATGCGGTTGGCGAACCCGTAGACGAAGGCGCCCAGCGCGCCGCTCCCACCGATGAACCTGCCCAGTCCCGTCAGCCCGGCATCGAACAGCGGATAGCAGTAACTCATGACGAAGCCCAGGAACAGGCAGGCCAACGACACCACGATCGGCACGAAGCGGCGCCCGCCGAAGAAGCCGAGATAGGACGGCAATTGGATGGTGTGATAGCGGTCGAAGAGCCAGGCGGTGAGCAGTCCGACGACGATGCCCGCGAACACGCTGTAATTGATCAGCGCTTGGTCGCCGGCCTTGTCCACCTCCCCGGCGAGCACGATCGGCGACATCGTCTTGAACACCGCCTGGATCACCAGGTAGCCGACGACGGCTGCCAGCGCCGTCGACCCGTCGGCCTTCTTCGCGAATCCGATTGCGACGCCGACCGCGAAGAGCAGCGGCAGGTTGGTGAACACCGCGTCGCCCGCGGCGCTCATGGCCTGGAAGAACGGTCCGATGACGGGGGCCTTGATCCGCCCCAAGAGGTCGGGTTGGCCCAGGCGCAGCAGAATTCCCGCGGCGGGCAGTACCGCGATCGGCAGCATCAAGCTCTTGCCGAGCCGCTGCAATTGCGCGAAGCCGGGGATGCGCATACGTGACTTCCGCTGCGCTCGTTCAGGTTTCGTGGTTTCAGTCATTCCGCTCACCCTCCTGAGCCGCCAACGTCGCGCGCCGCCACCGAAGCTGTGCGGAAGCTTAGCCGAGAGAGTGCGCCCCGGCTGGCAAGCACGCTCGTATTGTTGGTGGGCACCAGTGAAGGAGTCTCCGATAGTGAGCACGACACGAGTTCTCGCCCCGATCGCAGGACGCGCGGTGGCACTTCACGACGTCCCCGACCCGGTGTTCGCCCAGGGCCTGGTCGGCTACGGGGCCGCCATCGAGCCGCCGCGCGACGGGGTGATCGATGCGGTGGCGCCGGTCAGCGGCAAGCTGGTGAGGTTGATGCCGCATGCCTACGTCGTCATGACCTCCGATCACGTGGGCGTGCTCGTCCATCTGGGACTCGACACCGTCGCCTTGAAGGGCGAGGGCTTCACGACGCACGTCACTCAGGGCGACGACGTCACGGCCGGCCAGTTGATCATCACCTACGACGTCCCCGCCATCGCAGCCAAGGGACTCAACCCCGTCGTCCCCGTCGTGGTGATGGACGAACGTGAGCCCGCCAACGTGATTCCATCCGAAGCCGTCGGCGCGACAGCGGACATCGCCTCCGGGGCAACGCTTTTCACGGCTCACAAGTAATGGAGGTCGTCATCCTTCCGGGCCCCCGGGAGATCGGCGTCCTGGCCGCAGACGTCATCGCCACGCTGCTTGGTCGCAAGCCCAACGCGGTACTGGGGTTGGCCACCGGGTCGTCGCCGCTGGCGATCTACGACGAACTGGTCGCGCGCCATCGGGCCGGGCAGCTGTCGTTCCGACAGGCCAGGGCATTCACCCTCGACGAGTACGTCGGACTGCCCACCGACCACCCCCAGCGCTACCGCACCGTCATCGACACGGTCTTCGCGTCGCGGGTCGACTTCGCGCCCAACGCCGTTGCGGGCCCCGACGGTGAAGCCGTCGACCTCCAGGCGGCGTGCACTGCGTACGAGCGAGCCATCGCTGCCGCCGGCGGCGTCGACCTGCAGTTGCTCGGCATCGGCACCGACGGGCACATCGCGTTCAACGAACCGGGCTCCTCGCTGGCCTCCCGCACGCGCATCAAGACGCTGACCAGGCAGACGCGCGTAGACAACGCCCGATTCTTCGGTGACGACCTCGAGGCGGTGCCGACGCACTGTCTGACCCAAGGCCTGGCGACCATCATGGAGGCCCGGCACGTGATCCTGGTCGCCACCGGTCGCAGCAAGGCCGAGGCCGTGCATCACCTGGTCGAGGGTGCGGTGAGCGCGATGTGGCCCGCGACCATCCTCCAGCATCATCCGCACGTGACGGTGCTGCTCGACGATGCGGCGGCCCGGCGGCTTCAGCTGGTCGACTACTACCGCGAGACCCAGCGGTCCAAGCCGGCGTGGCAGGAGTTCTAGCGTGCTGCTGAGCGCGGACACCGTGATCACTGGACGAGAACTGCTGCGGCCGGGCTGGATCGAGGTGACCGGTGGTTCAGTGAGCGCGGTCGGCGCGGGCCCGTGCCCCCGGCCGGCGCAGCACTCGCTCGGAGCGATGACGGTGGTGCCCGGCTTCGTCGACACGCACGTGCATGGCGGGGGTGGTGCGAACTTCTCGGCCGCCATCCACGCCGAGACGTCCACCGCCGTGCAGTTCCACCGCAGGCACGGCACCACGACGCTGGTCGCTTCTTTGGTCACCGCGGGACCCGACGAATTGCTGCGCCAGGTAAGAACTTTGGCCGAAGACGTGCGGTCCGGGCTGATCGCGGGCATTCACCTGGAGGGCCCGTGGCTGTCGACCGCGCGGTGTGGTGCCCACCAACCCGCCCTGATGCGGGACCCGGACCCGGCCGAGCTGGAGCGGCTGCTCGCGGCGGGCGCCGGAGCCGTCCGCATGGTCACCATCGCCC
>JAHFVB010000382.1 GCA_023264755.1 Mycobacterium sp.
GAGTTGGCATTCCACCACGCGCCGCAACGCTTCGACGGGTGGTCCGCAGTCCGGCTCGGCGTGGTCGATGGCGGCAACGCTGAGGGCGTGCACGTGAAGGGCGAGCGCCCGCAGCAGCTCCGAGCGTTCGGCGAAGTAGCGATGCAGGGTGCTGCGACCCACCTCGGCGGCGGTGGCGATGTCGGCCAGCGATGCGGTCGGGTGCTCGGCGAGTACCGACATGGCCGCCTCGAGGATCGCCCGCCGGGTCCGAGACCGCGGGCCACCGTCATTCGACTGCGACACTGCCATGCCCACCAATGTAGCACTGACTTACCAAAGTGGGACAATAGTGTCCCATTGGTCGGGTGGTCAACCCGTTCGACGCGGGCGGGGGAGCGGGCGCACCGCCCGCGACCGGACCTGGCGACGGCGGCCAGGATTGACAACGTAGCGGTGCGCCGGCCGAGTAGCGTCTAGCGCATGGCGGAACTCAAGGATCGGCTGCGCGAAGACCTGAAGACGGCGATGAAGGCGCAGGACAAGTTGCGTACCGGGACGCTGCGGATGCTGATCGCGGCCATCCAGGCGGAAGAGGTTTCTGGCAAGCAGGCGCGTGAGCTATCCGACGACGAGGTGCTCAAGGTGCTGGCCCGCGAATCGCGCAAACGTGGTGAGGCCGCGGAGATCTACGTGACGAACGGCCGCGGCGAGCTCGCCGCCAACGAGCGGGCCGAGGCCACCGTCATCGACGAATACCTGCCGACCCAACTCAACGACGACGAGTTGGCCAACGTCGTGAACACCGCGATCGCCGAGGTGGCCGAGCAGCTCGGGGAGCGCCCGCACCAGAAGCACATGGGCACGGTGATGAAGGCCGCCATCGCGATCGCAGGTGGCAAGGTCGACAGCGCCCGGCTCTCGGCCGCGGTGAAGGACCGGCTCTAGGTCGCACCCGCTCTGCTAGGCCCCGGCTCGACGGCCGAAGCTGCAGCAGCCGTTGATGTTTCGGGGTGATGCTCGGTCGCCGGGTAGGCGTGGACGAGGGCCGACGACAGTTTCGGGACGGCGTGGGTGAGCGTGTGCTCGGCTTCGTGGGCGATGCGATGCGCCTCGTTCAGGGTGGTGGCGGGATCGATGTCCAGTTCGGCGTCGGCGTGCAGCCGGTGGCCGATCCAGCGCATCCGCACGCTCCGGACGTCGGTGACCCCCGGTTCGGCGGCCAGGGCTGCCTCGGCTGCCTCGACGAGCGCGGGATCCACGCCGTCCATGAGCCGCCGGAACACGTCGCGCACCGCGGTCCGCAGCACGGCGAGGATGGCCACGGTGATGAGCAGCCCGATGATGGGGTCGGCCAGTTGGAAGCCCAAGGCCACACCGCCGGCGCCGAAGAGCACTGCCAGCGAGGTGAATCCGTCGGTGCGGGCGTGTAGTCCGTCGGCGACCAGCGCGACCGAGCCGATGCGGCGTCCCACGCGGATGCGGTAGATCGCGACGACTTCGTTGCCGAGGAAGCCGATCAGTCCGGCCGCCGCGACCCAGCCGACGTGAGTGATCGGGACGGGGTTGATCAGGCGGCGGATGGATTCGATGCCGGCGATGAGTGCGGAGAGCGCGATCATGGCAATCACGAACAGTCCGGCGATGTCCTCGGCCCGACCGAAGCCGTAGGTGTAGCGCCTGGTGGCGGCCCTGGTGCCAATCGCGAACGCGATCCACAAGGGGATGGCGGTCAGGGCGTCGGAGAAGTTGTGGATGGTGTCGGCCAGCAGCGCGATCGAGCCCGACAACGCGACGATGACGACCTGGGCGACCGACGTGGCGACCAGGACGAGCAGGCTGAGCTTCACCGCGCGGATGCCGGCAGCGCTGGATTCCAGGGCTCCGTCGATGCTGTCGGTGGTGTCGTGACTGTGCGGAGCGAACACTTCGCGCAGTGCGGCGCCGACCTTGCCGCCCGGGCCGTCGTGATCGTGGCCGTGGCCGTGGCCGTGGCCGTGGCCGTGGCCGTGGCCGTGGCCGTGGCCGCCGTGATCGTGGCCGTCGTGGTGGTCGTGTTCGTCGTGGGTCATGAGCGTTGGCCTCGTCGGATTGGGTGTGGCTCGGCGTCGGTGGTGCCGGGGTGCAGGGTGGCGAGCTCGGCGGCGTCCCGGTGATGGCCGGGCACGCCCGGTCCGGCGTGCTCGGCGTTGAAGACCGCGTCGGTGACGAGTTGTCCGATGTGGTCGTTGTCCAGGCTGTAGAAGATGGTGGTGCCCTCGCGGCGGGTCCGGACCAGGCGCGCCATCCTCAGCTTGGCCAGGTGCTGCGACACCGAGGGGGCAGCCTTGCCGACGTGGGCGGCGAGCTCGGTGACCGATAGCTCCCGGCCGACCAGCGCCCACAACACCTGAACCCGGGTCGCGTCGGCGAGCATGCGAAACACCTCGACGACCAGGTCGACCTGGTCGTCGGGGAGCCGGCGCCGGCAAGCTCCGTTATCTGCATTCATGCGCAGATAGTAGAGCGGTGGGGCGGCCGAACGCCAGCTCGCCGTCGCGAGGCCGTGGCCTGCGCTCGGGGCGATTTCGTTGACGGCCGTCATTGACGAACGTCAATGAGTGCGGTTACGGTGCGCGGATGAAGTCGCCCAACGCCGTCGCCGACGCCGCAGCAGCCGGAGGCGTGCGGCAGGTCCGCATGCAGGAAACGCGGGCCAGGCTGTACGAGGCTGCCCTGGTCGAGATCGGGCGGTCCGGAATGGCCGGGGCCGACGTCACCGCCATCGCGAACGCGGCTGGAGTCGTACGTGGCACGTTCTACTTCCACTTCCCGACCAAGGAGCACGTCCTGGTCGAGCTGGAAGTCACCGAAGAGGCCAGGATCGTCGCCGAACTCGACGGCGCACAGCCCGCCACCGAGGACCTGGTGTCGGTGCTATCGCTCCTGGTTCGCCAGGTGGTCGTCTCCGAACAGCGCCTGGGTCCAGTGGTCTTCCGCGAGATGTTGGGGTTGCACTTCTCCGCGAACCGGCCGGGGGAAGACGACGTGTCGGAACACCCCCTGGCGGAGTTCGTCATCGCAGCGATCACGTCCGCACAGCAGTCCGGCCGAGTGCCCGCGGAGGCGGACGCCGCCGAACTCGGAGTGTTCTTCCTGACCGGGCTCTTCGCGCTACTGGCGACGGGCGCGCACGCCTCGGCGCCGGCGGACGCCGTCATGGATCGCTACGTCAGCACCATCGTCAAGGGAATGGAGACACGATGAACGACACCAGAATCGACGGCTACCGGGACTTCCTCCGTAGGCGCGACGGTGAGGCCGACCTGCTCAACCGCCGCTTGGCCAATCGCGAGCACTTCTTCGCCGACCTGGAAGCGCACCCCGTCCGATCGGTCCAGCCCGCCGATCGGACGACCTTCCTGCGCAACATGCGCCGTCGCAAACCCGAACCGGGCCTGGACCGCAAGATGCTGTTCCTGTTGGCGACGGCCAAGCTCAACCAGGCCGAACGCTTCGGGGTCGGACTCGGGGAAACCTACGGCCTCAACAGCGACGAGCAGCTCCCGCCCGAGCGCGTCTATCTAGAGCTCGAAGAGCACTACCACACCCGCCTGCTGGCCTACGTGCTCGACGTCTTCGACCTGACGTTCCACGTGGTGCCACCACCGTTCGTCATGCGCCAGTTCGTCAAGACCGGGGTCTTCCTGCCGGAGCGGCTGGGCTTCGTCTTCGTCGGGGCAGCGGAAATGGCCGGCTGCATCATGTTCGACGAACTGCGCCGCATCGGCGTGGAACTCTTCGCCGACGAACCCGAAGTCTGCGAACGGGTCGAGCGGCTCTACGCGGAAATCCTCACCGACGAGGTCGGACACGTCGGCTACTGCGCGTCGCGGTGCACACGGGCCGAACGCGCCGTCATGCGTTGGCTCTACCCGCGAATCGGACGGATCTTCGCCCACCAGACCGCCGAGCTCGGCCTGCTCATCGAGCCCGACCGATTGCACGCGCGGCTCGACCGGCCCTTCGTCGTCGAGGAACTGACCGCCGGACTGACCAACGAGACCTATCTGGTGACGCATCCCTGAGTAGGTCGGTCGGGTATCCGCCCGATACAGAAAAAGACCCCGACCAGAAGTTCTGGTCAGGGCCTGTGATCTGCACCAACGCGGTCGGGGTGGCGGGATTCGAACCCACGACCTCTTCGTCCCGAACGAAGCGCGCTACCAAGCTGCGCCACACCCCGCGTAGAGCCACGACAGCGTATCGCACCGGGTCAGCTCGAAGCCAAACGCGGGCCCGTCGTGAGCGCTGTCACGGTTGCACCGGCCCGAGGTGGGTAGCCGAAGAGCACGTTGAAATGCGGTGACGCGATTCACCCTGGGAATCGGGGATGAATGTAGATGTCAGAGCCGTTGATCACACTGAACGCGTGCGACACGAACCACCATCGACAAGGGGGGCTGGAGATGACCGGATTGGGAGCGGCGATCTACGGGGGATTCTTTGTGTTGGCGGCGTTGTGGCTGTTCCTGACCTCGGATTACGCCGGCCTGCGCCGTGAGGATCAGGGCCAGGAGCCCGAGCGTTCGAACTCCGCCAATACCGCGGTCGACTCCGAGGGGTCGAGCCCGTGGCTGTTGAGCCACTCGGCGTCGAAGTAGGTATCGGCATACCGATCGCCGCTGTCTGCGATCAACGTCACTATCGAGCCGCTACGCCCCTGGGCGATCAGCTCGGCCAGGAGGCCGAAGGCACCCCACACGTTGGTTCCCGTGGACGGGCCCACCCGCCGGCCCAGCACCGCGCTGACGTGATGCGCCGCGGCCACCGAGGCCGCGTCGGGCACCGACACCATCAGGTCGACGACGTCGGGCAGGAACGACGGTTCGACACGCGGCCGGCCGATGCCCTCGATGCGTGAGGACGCTCCGGTGACCACGTCGAGCCGCCCCTGGGTGAACGCGGGGAAGAAGGCCGAGTGTTCCGGGTCGACGACGCACAGCCGGGTCGGATATCGCCGATAGCGGAGGTAGCGCCCGATCGTCGCACTGGTGCCGCCGGTGCCCGCACCGACCACGATCCAGTCCGGAATGGGGTGCGCCTCGTCCTGCATCTGCTCGAAGATCGATTCGGCGATGTTGTTGTTGCCGCGCCAGTCGGTGGCGCGTTCGGCGTTGGTGAACTGATCCAGGTAGTGGCCGCCGGTCTCGCGCGCGAGGCGCTCGGCTTCGGCGTACACCTGAGCAGAGTTGTCGACGAAATGGAAACGGACACCTTGCGACTCGATGAGCCGGACGTTCTCCGAGCTGGTCGAGGACGGCATCACGGCGA
>JAHFVB010000383.1 GCA_023264755.1 Mycobacterium sp.
GCTTGCCAAGTGTGAGTCCATCACAGCTGCTGCCAGCCGCCCATCCCGAAACTGCCGACCCTATCGATATCAACAATCACCGGATTACGGCTGAATCGAATACTGAGGGTTACCAGTAAACCACTGCGTATTGCATCAGATGAATCACTGCCCGACCCTTGCTGATGATCACCGCTCCTCCCGCCATTTTCGGCTGCGTTGCAGGACTTTTCGCCCGCCGCACCTGTGGTGCGGCCGAACGCGCATCAGCGGCGCGTCCAACAGCGCACCGGCTTGCCGTCGAAGAAGCGGCGGCGACGAAACACCGGGTGGTTCTTGCGCAGCGCGGTGACGGTCCTGGCGAACGTCAGCAGGTCGGCGTTGGTCTGGCACACCAGTGCGGACTGGTGACCGGGGGTATGTCCTGGGGTCGGAATGAGTTGTAGCGACGCGTCGCCGAACAGATCGAAGTGACCGTCGATCAGCATCATCTCCTGGCCCGTGTCGAATTCCTTGAGGTGGTAGGCAAAGTCGTCTGTCGCGTGCGCGAACGCCCATTCCTCCCGCTGCACGACGACTGTCGCGTTCGGCATCGAGGCGTTGCCGCCGGCGTGGTCGGAGTGCAAATGCGAGTTCACCACGTAGCGGATTTCGCTAGGGTCGACCTCCAAAGCCCGCAGTCGAGCGTCAACGCAGGCGTCGCTTTCGAGGTCGACCCAACCGTCAACCGGCGTACCGGTCGGACGGCGGAATCGTTCGCCGAGTCCGGTATCGAATAACACCCTCCCGTCCGGATGATCGATCAGGTACGCCGGCACAGGAACGGTCAGGTCACCGGGGTCGCCGGCGAGGAAGAACGCCGCCGGCAGAGTCAACCATCCGCACGTCAGCGGAATAAGCGCATCGACGGTCACTCTCCAATGCTAAGCAGACAGCGCGACCGATGCCTCAGCCACCGAATCAGTCGGCGCAAGAACAGATTGCAGGATCGATCGCCGGTGCCGGACTCGGCTCGCACTTTGTGCCGCGGCGGCGCGGCTTCGTGTCTCGATACTCAACGAATGAGACACGGTCCGCGTACCGCTCCCCCTGTCCGACCAACCCGTCATACCATCGCACCGATCCCGTCAAAGATTCTGCGATCTCCGCGAGATGCACCGGCTATTCGAGGTCGGGCGACCACGCCCAGTTCTCCCGTTCGTGGAGCGCACGCAAGCCGCTACGGAGGAGGTTGTTCAAGAACGGGTTGACCTCCCCCCGGGAGCTTAGCCAAGCCGGTGAAGCACGCCACTGGCCCGGAGATCAAGCTCTGCCATCCTCGGGCCCGTTGGCCTGGCGTTTTGCCGCATGGTTGCGCGCCGGGCCCATCGGTGGCGACTCGATCCGACCTGCCTACTCGGGGAACACCACCGAGGTGGACACTATGACGTGGCCCTTTCTGCAACAGTGTTCAAAGTCGAACTTGGCGTCTCCGATGTTGATCACGGTTACTACGCCGATCACACGCTGACCGTGGCGCGCCATCCCAGTGAGACCGATGAGCGGATGGTGGTGCGGTTATTGGCCTTTGGGCTGCGCGCACACCGGCTCAGCGAGGTTGACGGTGAGTTGGCGTTCGGGGCGGGCTTGTCGACTCCCGGCGTACCGGACTTGCGGCTCGCGGACTACACGGGCCGGATCCTGGAGTGGATCAACGTTGGCCAGCCCGATGAACGCGCCTTGGGCAAGGCGGCCAGCCAGGCCGACCAGGTGCTGCTGTTCCCGTTCGCTACCGGCGTGGCCACCTGGTGGCGCACCGTGGGACCCAAAGTGGCAAGGCTGCCGAACCTGTCGGTGGTGCAGATACCGCACGCACCGGTGCAGCAACTGGCCCAGACCGTCGATCGACGGGTCTCGGCGCAGGTGATGGTGATGGAAGGTCAGGTGACGATGACCGTCGGCGGTGTCGACGCCACCTTCACGCCCGAGCCATTGGAATGAACGTCCGAGCCCGAGGTGCTGCGCTGTTGCCGCATGCGCCACGCAAGCGCGCAAGTCAGGCTTCTTGCTGCTAACGGCAATCTTCACCGGCTCGCGCCCCACTAGGACTCGAACCTAGGACCTGCGGATCAAAAGTCCGTAGCTCCGCAGCCTGACGGCTATCACGGTTTAGCCGTCGCAGCAGGTCTGTTCGAGGATGCGCGCTTTCACGTGCCGATCCACCAAGCGTTTCCACTTACTGAAGCACGCGTCGCACACGCAGTTGCCGCGGTTGGTCCGAGACGAGGGAAGACAATCCTCGACCTTGAATCGGATTGTGTCGCAGGCGGTCTGACATGAGGTCTCATCACAGCAGGCGAAACACCGTCAGACTCGATCGCTACCTACGACCGCATCGGCCTGCTGGTGCCCGCCGACGTCCATCCGCGCCGTAGGCTCACGGCGTGCACACCGTGTCCCTGTCCAGCGCCGCGTCAACGGCGGCGCTGACGGTGGGACTGTCGACCTATGCAGGTTTGATCCTCGTCGGCATCGCGGTGGCAATCTACGACGTTCGACGGCACCGACGGGGCCGGGCGATCGCCGCCGCTGTGATGGTCGGGGTGCTGACCCTCGGCGGGCTGGTCATCGCGATCATCAGCAGTGTCGCGTGACCCGTCACGACGCCGTTCACGTGAACATCACTACTCCCCCGAGGCGCGAGGCATCCGCTCCTCTGCTCAGCGGAAATAAGGTTCCACCGTGCCACTGAGCTTGACGACCATAGGATTTCCGCGGCGATCCTTCGCGGTAGGGACTTCAACCCGCACCCAACCCTCGGCCACGTTGTATTCGTGAACATTGGTCTTCTCGACGCCATTGAAACGAATACCCACGTCGCGGCTAAGCGCCTCTTCGCTATAGAAGGCGCTGCGCGGATCGATGGAGAGGTGGTTCGGTGGAACGTCTGTGTTCTGGTCCTCGGACATGATGGCCTTCGTTGAATGCAGCGTCGGTGCTCGGATTGGTTTCAAAGAATCTACGCGACCCCGGTGAGATCGAGCGCACGCGTCCAGATCAGGCTGAGTACGTCGACTGATTCATCGAGGTCCTCGTCCCTGGCGAAGGTGGTGTAGAACTCACGCTCGGTCATCGCGACGAGAGCGCGGATCACCGCCGGGAGACGGTCGGCCAGTTCATCGTCGTCGGCCGTTCCGGGCAAGACGATGGCCAGGCAGCTCTGCTCGACCTGGGTACGTGCCCGATTCCACAATTCGGCGATCGTCTCCACACTGGGGGTGAGGTCCACTGCCGCCCGCAAGACCGCGCCGTGTGTCTTCCACAGCAGCGCGGTGCGTCTAATGGCCTCGGTGATCGCGACCGCGCCGGCCGAGCCAGCAGCGCGGTCGCTGGTGGCGACGCCCGAGGTCAGCTCGTTGACCGCGCGTTCTACCAGCGCTGCCAGCACGTCGTTCTTGGATCGGAAGTAGAAGTACAAGGTTGCGCGGTTGATCCCGGCCGCGTTGGCGATCGACTCCACTGTCATTGCATCCGGTCCGGCCTCGCGCAGTTGCTTCTCGGCCTCGTCGAGGATTGCCCGCTCACGCAGCTCCCCCTTGGTCGCTGCCAGGACGCGACGACCGCGCTCGTCGTAGACGTAGGGGGACACTCGCTCAGGCTAGCCCAACCAGCCCAAAGTCTACGCGACGTTGACTATTTTCAACGGTGTGTAGATTTGATCGCATGAATGAATCATCGAAGTTGTTCTTCATCACTGGTGCCAGCTCCGGATTCGGGCTGGCCTTCGCGGAAGCTGCCCTAGAGGCGGGGCATACCGTAGTGGGGACTGTTCGGCGGGCTCAGGACGCTGAGGCGTTCGAAGCCCTGGATCCGCAACGAGCCCACGCAGCCCTTGTCGACGTCACTGATGACGACGCACTGCAACGCGCCGTTGATGGCGTCGAACGCGATCTCGGACCGATCGACGTAGTGATCGCCAACGCCGGCTACGGGTACGAGGGGATCCTTGAGGAGTCGCCGATATCGGAGCTCCGTCGGCAGTTCGACGTCAATGTCTTCGGTGCGGTTGCCACGATCCAGGCTGTCTTGCCGTACATGCGGCAGCGGCGCCGCGGGCACATCCTTGGCGTGACCTCCATGGGTGGCCTGATGACCGTTCCCGGACTGTCGTACTACTGCGGCAGCAAGTACGCGCTCGAGGCAATCTTGGAGACGCTCGGTAAGGAGGTCGCCAGCCTGGGGATCCATGTCACCGCAGTAGCGCCTGGCTCGTTCCGCACCGATTGGGCCGGCCGGTCCATGGTCCGTAGCGAGCGGTCGATCCCGGACTACGACGAGCTCATGAACCCGATACGGGCCAACCGCCAGGCCGCGCACGGCAACCAGCTGGGCGACCCGCGCATGGCCGGCCAGGCGATACTCGCGGTCATCGAAGCACCCAATCCCCCCGCCCATCTTCTGTTGGGCTCAGACGCACTTCGCCTCGTGATCAACGGACGCAAGACCGTCGACGACGAGATCAAGACGTGGGCCGACCTCAGCCGGTCCACCGACCTCGCGGATGGAGCCCAGATCACCGGCTGACCGACAAGAAAGATCGGTGGGCCTACCCACCAGAGAAGGACGGGCTTGAGCTCCTTCCGAAGACGTTCGAGTCGACCCGGCGCAAGAATCGCTTGAGCCAGCTGGTTTCCAGCTGATCACGCCGGAACTCAAACGCCACAACCGCTTCGACGGATTCACATCGTGAGTCTTGGCCGTTTTCAACCCGTTGAGAGCGTCACCGACGCGTGTCGAAGGAGAGAGTTGGGGTGTCGGTGTTTGGCGCACCCCGAGTCCAGAGGCACGATTGGACGCTGAGCTTTCGCCGCACCTGGAACCACGGTTCAGCGGTCAGTAGGGCGGTTC
The DNA here is from genome assembly GCA_023264755.1 of Mycobacterium sp. Lineage (GTDB taxonomy): Bacteria > Actinomycetota > Actinomycetes > Mycobacteriales > Mycobacteriaceae > Mycobacterium. Next base: position 4,867 of record JAHFVB010000383.1, read on the forward strand.
ATAAGCGCGGGACGAGGTGTCTCATACTCCGTTTCGGTGGCGGCGCTGATTGCGCCGATCCGGAATAAACGCGCACCAGGTGAACTTGGCTCAGGAGTAGCCCCCTTCCCGACTCAGGAGCATCCATGACCCGTCCCGTCCGCGTGGCCGTCCAGATCCAGCCCGGCGGTACGCCCGACTACGCCACGTGGCGCGAGGCCGTCCTGGCCGCCGACGACCTCGGCGCCGACGTGATCTTCGGCTATGACCACTTCCACCGCCCCGCGATGGAGGCCATCGTCGACGGCAAGCCCGTCCTGTCGGACGAACAGCCCGACGTCGCCAACTTCGAGGGCTGGACCGCTCTCGCATCATGGGGCGAGATCACCTCGCATGCCGAGATCGGCCTCCTCGTCACCGGCGTCGGCTACCGCAACGCGGACCT
>JAHFVB010000384.1:0-4765 GCA_023264755.1 Mycobacterium sp.
CAGGTGTCAGTTGTATGGCGCGCGCGGAGATCAGGGTGGGGGAAATGATCACCGCCTTCGCATCGGCCGGCACGTCATATTGGTCGTCAAACCAGAATGTGATCCGAGCTCGTCCTGGCAAGGGATCGATCCTCGAGACCTTGCCAACCGGGATTCCGAGGATGCGTACGTCATCGCCGACGAAGATTCCATTGCTATTGGCGAAGTACGCCGTGACTGAGGTCCTACGCGCGGTGTCAGCGCCACGCCACATCACCGCGAGACCCGCCGTCAATGTTGCAATCAGCACTATGGCCAACAGCGTCCGCGATTTCACGAATGAGCTCATGGCTGACCGACAATCGGAAGCCGTGTGGATAGCGGGGGGGAGCCGATCTCGACGGAAGGCGGTATTGGGACCGCGGGCATCGCCGGTGCCGTGTCCAGCGCGGGCGGCCCCGGTGGAGGCCCGCCGGGTGGTGGGGCGGCCGGCGGTTCGCGGTAGGGATAGCGCGGATCGCCGGGTTTCCCGGTGATGGCGTCTGGCAAGTTGAGCCGCGGCTCACCGCCTTGACCCGTCCGCGGGAAGGGAATCGGAAGCGCTGGTGTAGCGCGCTGCCCGGTTTCAGGCGCTTCTCGTTCGGAAGGAAGCAGCACACTGGGATCAAGGCCGAGATCGGAGAACGCAGCGTCGATGAACGGCTGCACCCACTGGCCGGGAGTCAGGTTGGCCAGGTAGGCCTTGAAGAAGGGCCCCGACCCGACCGTCTCACCGAGTGACATCGCATAGCGCGACAACATCGGGATCGCCTTCTTGACGTCCAACTTGCGATTGTCGAGGATCGCCAGTGTCTGGTTCAGCTTGTCTAGAGTTGGCTTCAACTTCTTATTCTCTGCCGTAAGACCGGAGACCTGTTGGGACAGCGCGGTAAGACTGCCCATGATGGAGTCGAGCGCTGCACTCTCGGAACGGAGTTCGCCTAGTAGTGCGTTGCTGTCGGCGATGAGCGCAGCGATCTGTTGGCTGCGCTCACCCAGCACGGTGCTGACCTTGCCTGCGTTCGTCAATAGGTCGCGCAATGCGGTATCGCGGGTGTTGAGAGTGTCGGAGAAACGGGCCACGCCATCCGCGGCCGCTCGCAGTTCCGGAGGCGTACTGCGGAAGGTATCGGCGATGGTGGCCAACGACTTCGAGAGTTGGTCGGTGTCGAGCCCACTGATCGTCACGGTGAGATCACCCAGTGCGTCCGGCAGATCGTAGGGAGACACCGTGCGGTCCAAAGGAATCGGCCCGTCCTGCTGTCCGTTCCCAAGCGGGGTGACTTCGAGCGTCTTGGCACCGAGCAGGGTCTTCGTCTTGATGGCGGCCTCGGTGCGGTCTCCGAGGTGGATGTCGTCGTCGACGGTGAAGGTCACCAACACCCGGGGCCCATCCAACCTGAGGGCTGAGACCTGGCCTACTCGGTAACCGGCGACGTGCACCTCCGCTCCGTTCGTCAGGCCGCCGGCTTCGGCGAAGTACGCCTCGTAGGTCTTTCCTGACTGTACGAACGGAAGCTTGTCGTATTCAAAGGCACCGATGACTAGAGCAGCTGTCACCGTCAGACCCACGAGCCCAACGGTGAACGGGTTGTAGTCACTTAGCGACTTCATTTCGGCGCACACCTCCCCGTGGACTGGCCGGCCATCTTGATGTAAACCGGCTGCCCCCCTTTGCCGTTTACTTTCAATATGAGGTCACACAGGTAGAAGCTGAAGAAGTCGCCCCACAGCCCTTGCCGCCCCAGTATTTGATAGGCAGCGGGCAAGGTCTCGAGGGTGTGGTCGAGGTAGTCCTTCTTGAGCAGTACCGCGTCGGCAGTGCGCTCCGACTGGTTGACCGTGTCCTTCAACGGAGGGCGAGCTTGGGTGAGCAATTCGGCCACAGATGCCACCACCGCGTTCGTATAGGCAACCCCGTTGCGAACCTCGGTTCGTCGATCGGAGAGTTCTCCGACGAGTTGACTCACGGAATCCACTGCCGAACTGAACTGCTTGTTCTGACTACCGAGTGAACCCAACACCGCGTTGAGGTTGTTGATGACGCTGCCGATCAGGTTGTCCCGGTCGGCAAGGGTGTTGGTCAACGTCGCCGTTTGATCCAGGAAGGACGAGATGGTTCCGCCCTGGCCTTGCATTACTGAAACCAGTTGCCCTGTAAGCGTGTTGACTTGCTCTGGGTCGAGCGCCCGGAAGAGCGGACGAAAGCCTCCGATGAGCGCGTCGAGATCGAGCGCAGGCTCGGTCCGGTCGGGTGGAATCGTGGTACCCACTGGTAGTCGGCGCGTACTGCCCGGTCCTTCGGCGAGTTCAAGGAAGCGGTCGCCGATCAGGTTCTCGAACCGGACGATGGCATGGGTTCCTTCGGTGAGGACGACCCGATCGGCCAAGTCGAACTTCACCAGGGCCCGGTTGCTCGAATTGATCGAGATCTTCTTGACCTCGCCTACTTCCACTCCGGCGATGCGCACGAAGGCGCCTTCGCGCAGGCCACTCACGTCGACGAACTCAGCGCTGTAGGACTTCTCGTTGCCGAAGCGTAGTTGCGCGAAGACTGCGACCAACGCGAACGTACCGACGGCGCACAACGCCACGAACAACGTCAGACGCCAAACCGCGCCTCGCAGGCTTTCTTTCACAGCGCGGAGCCTCCGTGATGGTCGGGCGGTACCGGCGCGCTCACGGCGTCGGCCTCGGATTGTCGAGCCCAGGATCATCCGGCGCAGATGGCGGTCCTGCGCCGACAAAGCCCGTAGGCGGCGGGGGCGGAAGCGGGACCTGGTTGCGCGCCGGTGGGTTCATGCCGCGGTAGCTCGGCGGCCCCGGGACGGCGCGAGTGACCGGAAGGTAGTCGACGTAGAAGGGGTGACCGAAGCCGGGGTGCATTCTGATCTCGTTGGGGCGCGTGCCCCAACCGGTGTCGGTGATCAGTTGTTTGACCGGGAAGTTGTTCGGGGCGATGGGCAGCGATCCGCAGCTCGGCTTGCCGCCCGGCCCACCTGTGGCATTGACCTTGGGGAGATTCTCCGGATACCGATAGACGTCGTCGCCGAACAGGATCGCCGCATCCACGACCGTCGAGTAGCCGTTTCCACCAGCGCCGGCTAGGGAGCCGCCCTCATGCAAGAGCCAGTCGGCCCCGACCAGCAGGCACGTGAACGACGGGTTATACTTGAGGAGCAGGTCGGTCGTCGGCGCGAGATAGTTGACCGAGTCTATGAGATTCCGCTGGTTGGGCGCCAACATCTCGGTACCGCTCTGCGAGAGCCCAATAACGTTGAGCAGCAGGGCGTCCAGCGCCGGCGCATGGTCGGTGATGTTGTTCGCTGTGGTTGATACGGCGTTGAGCGCGGCCAACAGGTCGGGGGCAGCCGCGCCGTATGCCTCAGCGGCACCCTTCAGCGATCGGAAGTCGGCGCCAATCACATCCGTGCGAGCGTTGAGGGCAACCAGCACGTCGTTGGCTGACGTGATCGCTTCTCCGATGCGGGTCCCCTTGCCGCGGAGTCCTTCCGACAACGCGGTCAGCGTGGCATTCAGCTTGGCGGGGTTGACTTGACGAAGCACCGTGGTGAGGCTCTCGAACACCGTGTTGACCTCGGTGCTCACATTGTCCGACTTCAGCAGTGCACCCGGTTGGATGCGCTCTGCACTGGGTTGCGCCGGGACTAGTAGGTCGACGTACTTGGCACCGAATGCCGTCGTAGCTTCGATTCTCGCATCGACGTTCGCTGGGATGTGGCCGACATGATCGGGATTCAGCTCGAGAACGAGTCGGGCGGTGCCGCCGGTGGCGCGTATCTCACCCACCCTGCCGACGACCACTCCGCGCATCTTGACCTTCGCGCCGGACTCCATGACCAGACCCGCTCGATCAGCGGCGAGGGTCACCGGGACCGACGAGCGGAATTGGCCACCGAACTGCGCCGAGCAGAAGACGACGAACGCACACACGGCAACCAAGAGGATCGCCGTCCACCAGCGGGGGCTCAGTCCCCCTTCACGGTCACCGTCCATGTCTATCCGGAGAGATTGAAGTTGCCGGACTGGCCGTAGATGGCCAGGGATACGAACACGGTCACGAAGACCGCAGCAATCAGCGATGTACGTACCGACCGGCCAACGGCCTCGCCGACGCCGGACGGTCCACCGGCGGCAGTGAAGCCGTAGTAGGTGTGCACGAGCATGACGACCAGCGCCATCACGACGGCCTGTAATAACGACCAGATCAGGTCGGTGGGATTGAGGAACGTCGTGAAGTAGTGGTCGTAGACTCCGGTGGACTGGCCGTACACGTATGTGGTTCCCACCCGCGCGGCGAAGAAGGACATCGTCACCGCGACGCAGTAGAGCGGGATGACGACGATGACGCCGCCAATAACCCGGGTGGAGGCCAGATAGGCAATGGACCGGACCCCCATCACCTCGAGAGCATCGATCTCTTCATTGATTCGCATGGAACCGAGCTGTGCTGTCGCTCCGGCGCCAATCGTGGCGGCTAGCCCGATGCCTGCGATGAGCGGGGATACGAGCCGCACGTTGAGGTAGGCCGAGACGAAACCCGTGAGTGCCTCCACTCCGATGCCCGACAGCGAGTTGTAGCCTTGCACCGCGATCAGGGCGCCAGCCGACAGAGTGAGAAAGCCGATGATCACGACGGTTCCGCCGATCACGGCCAATGCTCCTGCACCCAAGCCCATTTGAGCGACAAGCCGGATGATCTCAGATTTGTAGTACACCAGCGCAT
>JAHFVB010000384.1:4775-5286 GCA_023264755.1 Mycobacterium sp.
AGTCGAGCCGAGCGTCTTGCCGTAGAACTTGGCCTGCGAGCCGATTCGATCCCAGCCCTGCGTGAACTGCGAAGCAGCTCGCGATACCCTCGGCAGCCGAGGACTTGCGATACTCACGCCGTCGCCTTGACGCCGATGGCGGTAGCGATGACGTTGATGAAGAACAGCGCCATGAACGAGAACACGACGGTTTCATTGACCGCCGCACCGACCCCCGCAGGACCTCCGGTCACCGAAATGCCCTTGTAGCAAGCAATGAGGGCCGCCGAAAGGCCGAACAATGCGGCCTTGATGAACGAAATCAATACCTCGGGAAGCCCCACCAACAGGGTGAGACCCGAAACGAATGCACCCGGGGTGACGTCTTGGACGAATACGGAGAAGGCGAATCCACCGCCCAACCCGACGAGACTTACCAGCGCCGAGAGCAGCAACGCGACCACCGTCGAGGCGAGCACCCGCGGGACGACCAAGGCTTGAATCGGATTGATGCCCATCACCCTCATGGTGT
>JAHFVB010000042.1 GCA_023264755.1 Mycobacterium sp.
GGCGCCAAGCCGGGGGGCTTCGGCGTCGCTCGGCAAGGCCGGCACCGCGCCCCCGACGCCGGGGCGGCGTAGCTTTCCACGCTTTCGGTGGGCGCCAGGCCTCCCGCCTTTCGAACAGCTTGCCAATGGCTTCCGTTCGGGCCGCCGCGGATCGACTGGTGCTCGGCATTTGCCGGCCGACCTGGCGCGCGCGGCGGGAACAACGGGCCCCGCACCCGCTGTTGTTGGGGGCAGTTAGCGCGGTCGGGCGAGCTTGTCGGCCGCTACCTCTAGGATTGGGAAGGGGTCCGTGTGCTCACGGCCTGCTTGGAACGCCCGGTGACCTCACCGAGGCTGTTCGATGGTGCGGCTATCGAAGGGACGGTGTCGAGCCAGATGACCGACGTCGACGGGCCGGCGCTCGCCGAGGCTGAAGACCAGGCCAGGGAAAGCGACGCGGAACTCACGGCGCGGTTCGAGCGCGACGCGATTCCGCTCATCGACCAGCTCTACGGCGGCGCGTTGCGCATTACCCGCAATCCGGCCGACGCCGAGGACCTGGTCCAAGAGACCATGGTCAAGGCCTACTCCGGCTTCCGGTCTTTCCGTGAGGGCACCAACCTCAAGGCGTGGCTGTACCGGATCCTGACCAACACCTACATCAACAGCTACCGCAAGAAGCAGCGGCAGCCGGCCGAGTATCCGACCGAGGAGATCACCGACTGGCAGCTTGCGGCCAATGCCGAGCACACGTCGACCGGCTTGCGGTCGGCTGAGGTGGAGGCGTTGGAGGCCCTGCCGGACACCGAGATCAAGGCTGCGCTACAGGCCTTGCCGGAGGATTTCCGGATGGCCGTCTACTACGCCGACGTCGAAGGCTTCCCGTACAAGGAGATCGCCGAGATCATGGATACACCCATCGGGACGGTGATGTCCCGGTTGCACCGCGGCCGCAAGCAACTTCGCGAACTGTTGGGAGACGTCGCGCGTGAGCGCGGCTTCAACCGCGGCGCCGCGGCTCCCGAGGAGGTGTCCTCGTGAGCGACGACGAATTCACGTTCCGTCCGCCGGTGGGGCCGGTAGATCCCGAGCATCCCGAGTGCGCCGCCGTCATCGCCGAGGTTTGGACGTTGCTCGACGTGGAGTGCTCGGCCGAATCCAGGGACAAGCTCAAGCATCACCTCGAGGAATGCCCGGCCTGCCTGCGGCACTACGGCGTCGAGGAGCGGGTGAAGCGGCTGATCGCCACGAAGTGCAGCGGTGAGAAGGCCCCTGAGACGCTGAGGGCGCGGCTGCGCATGGAGATCAGCCGCACCACCATCATCAGCGGCGGCTAGCGAGTTCTTACTTCACTGCCTTCGAGCCGCAGTTGGGGCGCTTGCCGTGGTTTGCCTTCGAATGCTTGCGGTCACGCTTCTTGCGGCCACGCTTGGCCATGATCGGTCCTCCAGTGAGTCAGTAGCTTGCGTCCCAGTGTCTCATGACGGCGTGGTGCGTCATAAACGCAGTGGTGTGGTTCGATGTACCGGGCAGCCAGCTGCGGGCCGGCGCCTAGAACCGAGTGACGAGTGGAGTGAATATGCCCGAGGACGTTCGCGCCGAGATCGTGGCCAGTGTGCTCGAGGTCGTGGTCAGCGAGGGCGACCAGATCGGCGAGGGGGACACCGTCGTTCTGCTTGAGTCGATGAAGATGGAGATCCCGGTGCTCGCCGAAGTGGCCGGCACCGTGACCACGGTGAACGTCTCCGTCGGCGACGTCATCCAGGCCGGCGATCTCATCGCCGTCATCAGCTAGGCGTCCGCCGCCGCCCTGACGATCGGCCGGAGCAGCCATGTCGACCCTTGGTGATCTGCTCGCCGAGCACACCGTGCTGCCCGGCACCGCCGTCGACCACCTCCATGCCGTCGTGGGGGAGTGGCAACTACTTGCCGACCTGTCGTTCGCCGACTTTCTGATGTGGGTGCGCCGCGACGATGGCGCCCTGGTGTGCGTCGCTCAGGTGCGGCCCAATACCGCGCCCACGGTGCTGTTGGCCGACGCCGTCGGCACCCTCAATCCGGCCGCCGACATGCCCGTCGTGACGGCCGCGTTCACCTCCGGCCACATCGGCCGCGAAAGCGATGTCGGACAAGGGGATTCGCGCGACGGTAGCTGGCTCAACGTCGAGGCCGTCCCAGTGCGTCACGGCAGCCAGGTGGTGGCGGTGCTCACGCATCAGACAGCCCTGGCCGACCGGCGCAAGGCCAGTCCGCTGGAACGGGCATACCTGGACTGCGCCCGCAACCTGCTGCACATGCTGTCCGAAGGCACGTTCCCCAACGTCGGCGACCTGGCGCTGTCCCGGTCGAGCCCCCGGGTGGGGGACGGCTTCATTCGGCTGGCGGTCGACGGATCGGTCGTCTTCGCCAGCCCCAACGCGATCTCGGCCTATCACCGCATGGGGTTGGCCGCGGAACTCGAGGGTCACGACCTGGTCGCCATCACGCGGCCCCTGATCTCGGATCCGTTCGAGGCGCAGGAACTGGCCAACCACGTCAGGGATTCGTTGGCCGGCGGCTCGAGCATGCGGATGGAGGTCGACGCGGGCGGTGCGGCCGTGTTGTTGCGGACGCTGCCGTTGGTGGTGCACGGCAGCGCGGCGGGTGCCGGGGTGCTGATCCGCGACGTGACCGAGGTCAAGCGCCGCGATCGGGCGCTGTTGTCCAAGGACGCGACCATCCGCGAGATTCACCACCGGGTGAAGAACAACCTGCAGACGGTGGCCGCGCTGCTGCGGCTACAAGCCCGTCGCACCAACAATGCGGAGGGCCGGGAGGCGCTGATCGAGTCCGTGCGCCGGGTGTCGTCGATCGCGCTGGTCCACGACGCGTTGTCGATGTCGGTCGACGAGGAGGTGAACCTCGATCAGGTGGTGGACCGGATCCTGCCGATCATGAACGACGTGGCGTCGGTGGACACCCCCATCAGGATCGTGCGGGTGGGCGACCTGGGGGTGCTGGATGCCGATCGGGCCACGGCGCTGATCATGGTCATCACCGAGTTGGTGCAGAACGCGCTCGAGCACGCCTACGACCCCGTCACCGACCAGGGCTGCGTATCCATCAGGGCCGAGCGTTCGGCGCGCTGGCTCGACGTCGTGGTGCACGACGACGGCCGTGGGCTGCCCGAGGGGTTCAGCCTGGAGAAGTCGGATCGGCTGGGTTTGCAGATCGTGCGCACCCTGGTCGCCGCCGAACTGGACGGCTCGCTGGGTATGCACGAAGTGCCTGGTGGGGGCACCGACGTCGTGTTGCGCGTACCGCTGGGCCGCAAGACGCGACTGGCCCAGTAGGGCCACCCACGCCCCCAGGACAGAGTTACGGCCCCGGAGTGATCCGGGGCCGTAAGTCTGCGAATGATTCGAGAGCTAGACGCCGGTACGGGCCTTGGTGCGGGCATTGCGCCGCTTGAGCGCCCGACGCTCGTCTTCACTCATGCCGCCCCAGACACCGGCGTCCTGGCCGGAGTCCAACGCCCAGGTCAGGCACTCAGTGGTGACCGGGCAGCGGTTGCAAACCAGCCTTGCGTCGGCAATCTGGGCGAGTGCCGGTCCGCTGTTCCCTACCGGGAAGAACAGTTCCGGATCCTCGTCACGACAGACCGCCTTGTGCCGCCAATCCATGGTCCCAACTCCTCACTATGTGCGCAGCAAGGCGCACGAGCTTTTCTTCGGCTGTTAACGCGTGCACACGAAATGTTTCTGCACTGTTGCATCTAAGGCTTCCACAGGCTGAACAGATGTCAATAGCGACGCGTTAACACGTGTGCAATCTCACTACTCTCTTGCGGGTACCGCGTTGGCGGCACCCCTAACCGTTTGTACTACACTGAGGGTTCTTGCGCCCTAAATCAGGCAGAGTGAAAGCTGAATCACAGGTCAGCGGGCTTCGGGGGCGGTGCGACCACGGCCAGCGCTGCGGGCACCGAGGTGAAGGTCATGCAGTCGCGCAAGCCCAGGTAGTCACCGTCGATCTGGCACGCCACGGGGCTCGCGCTGGTGATGCGCAGCCACGGCAGGTCGTCCTCGCGGATGAGATGGCGGGCCTCGATCTTCGGCTTGCGCGACACCATCCTGCGCACCAGCCCCAGGTTGGCCCACACGTTCATGCTGGTGGTCGCGAACAAGCCCAAACCCGTCTCGAACGTCGTCGTCGGATTGGTCCACACCGGCCTGGAGTTCGCGTACGTCCACGGGCTCGAGTTCGACACGAACGCGAAGTGCACCCCGGTGATCGCATCCCGGTCCGGAAGGTGCAACGTCAGCATCGGCTCCCGGCGCGCGCTGGCCAGGACCTCCCGCACGGCAACGCGGATGTACCGCGCCGCGGTCACCTTGCGGCCCTTCTCCCGCTGCGCCTCGACGGCGGCCACCACGGCTCCGTCCACGCCCATTCCGGCGGTGAAGACGGCCCAGCGTTCTCCGCAGTCCATCAGGCCGATGCGTCGCCACGGCGTACCGCCGCGATACGCGGTCAACAGGTCGACGAGCTGGTTGGTCGCCACGATCGGGTCGGAACTGATGCCCAGGGCGCGGGCGAAGACGTTGGCCGACCCACCGGGCACCACGCCGACCGCAGGCGCCTGCCCGGCCGGCAACCCCGCGCCGCACTCGCCGAGGATGCCGTTGACCACCTCGTTCACCGTGCCGTCGCCGCCGTGCACGATCACGACGTCGATGCCGTCCCTGGCCGCGTCCCGGCCGATTTCGATCGCATGGCCGCGGTGGTCGGTGTGCACCACGCTCAACTCGACGCGGCTCTCCAGCGCATGGGCGAGCAAGTCCCGACCGGCCGGGGTCGTCGACGTCGCATTGGGATTGACGATCAGCACGGCGCGCACGGGGTATCAGCCTATCGGGGCCGGCGGCCGGTACCTCTACGCTGGCCGTCGTGATCGTTCCCCCACCGGCGACGGTGCGTCAGGCGGGTCTGGTGGTGGCTCTCGAGGGGTCGGCCGCGCTGCTCGTCGCCGTCGTACTGATCGTGCGCCACCTAGCCGGAACCGAAGACCCGCCGTGGCTGAGCGGATATGGGACGGCGGCCTCGTTCCTGATCATGGGTGCCGCCGTGCTCGGCGCGGGGTGGGCGCTGTGGACGGGCCGGCGCTGGGGTCGCGGGCTGGCGGTGTTCGCCCAGCTGTTGTTGTTGCCGATCGCCTGGTACATGGCCGTTGACTCGCAACAGTGGGGCTACGGGGTGCCGGTCGGGCTGGTGGCGGTGGCCGTCTTGGGCCTGCTGTTCAGCCCGGCGGCGCTGCAGTGGGCAGCTCAATCCTCCGCGAGTGCGGACAGTTCCGGCCCGGACACCCGGTAGGTGATCCACTCGTTCTGGGGGCGGCCGCCGACGCCGTCGTACAGGGCGATCGCGTTGACGTTCCAGTCGAGCACCGCCCACGACAGCCGCGTGTAGCCGGACTGCTCGCACTCGCGGGCCAACGTGGCCAGCAGCTTGCGGGCCAGGCCCAGTCTGCGAAAGTTCGCCCGCACGAACAGGTCTTCGAGGTAGATGCCCGCCACACCATCCCAGGTGGAGAAGTTGCGGAACCACAGCGCGCACGCCGCTGGTTGCCCGTCCACCTCGGCCAGGTGTGCGTACAGCACCGGTTCGGGTCCGAAAAGGGCTGTGCGCAGCTGAGCTTCGGTCACCGTGCATTCTTCGGCGGCGTGTTCGAACTCGGCCAGTTCGTGGACCATGGCCCTCAGTTCGGATTCGTCTCCGGGGCGGGCCGGTCGGATGGTCACGGTCATGGGATCAGCGTTTCATGCGGTCGGCCGGCCCGTTGCACGGGGAGGCTACGCACGTGCACGGGGGAGGCTACGCACGCCCAGAGCTAGTCGTAGATGACGGCCAGGCCCCGGCGTTCGAGGTCGGCCAACCCGTCCCGCATGGCTTGCAGCTGGTCCGCCGAATGTCCCACCCAGTCGGTGAGCTCGCCGACGACCCGCACGGGCTCCTTGGTGCGGTACGAGCGGGTCGGGTTGCCCGGCAGCCTCTTGTCCGTCACGTTCGGGTCGTCCTCAAGTGGGCCTTGCGGTTCCACCAGGTAGATGCGGCCCTCGCCGGCGCCCAGGGCCAGCTCGGCGCCCCACACCGCGGCATCCAGGGTTTGCGTCACGTAGACGTGGTTGGCGATGCGCCCTACGCCGTAGTTCGACGGGCGTCCGGGCACCAGCAACTCGCCCACGCGAAGGTCGGCCTTGGTGCCGTGGAGGAACGCCCCCGATTCGTGTACCTCGAAAGGCTTCGGTGTGTTCGTCACGAGAACCCCCTTGCGTCGTAGTGGTCGCACGATTGTGGGGCCCCTCGGGGGTCTTGCGGCAAGCCCCCCAGTGCGCCATATAGTGAGAGTGGGAGCGAGGCAGTAGTTCTCGGTGTTGGCCGCTAGCCGCCGACTTCGACTCCCAGCGCGGTGAGCATGGTCCGAAACTTCGTCGTGGTCTCGGCCACTTCTTCGTCTGGATCCGATTCGGCGACGATGCCGCCGCCTGCGCGAGCGATGGCGCTGCGCCGGTCGGCGGACAGCTCGGCGCACCGGATGGACACCACCCACGTTCCGTCGCCCGCGGCATCGCACCAGCCGACGGCGCCGGCGTAGAAGCCGCGGTCGCCCTCGAGGGAGTTGATCAGCTCGGTGGCGGGGGTCCGCGGGACGCCGCCGACGGCGGGAGTGGGGTGCAGTGCCACGGCGAGGTCCATTGCGGTGGTAGATGATTCGCGTAGCCGCCCGGAGATCGGCGTATTCAGGTGCCATACGGTCGAGGTGCTGCTGAGCTCGGGGTGGGGCGCAATCCGTAGGTCGGCACACAAGGGCTCCAGGGCCTGGCGCACCTCGTCGACGACGAGTTGATGTTCGTGGAGGTTCTTCGCCGACTCGGCCAGGGCCGCGCCGTTCGCCCGATCGACCGCCGGATCGGGGGAGCGGGGCGCCGAACCGGCGAACGGGCGGCACGTGACGAGCTCGGCGCGCCGCTCGACCAGGAGCTCGGGGCTGGCTCCCACCAGTGCGGTGCCCACGTGCTCGCCGCCCGCCGGGCTTAGGTCGACGAAATACGTTCTGGCACTGGCATCTTCGGCAAGTCGACGGATGATCGTGGCGACGTCGAGCGGGCCGTCGGCGACCAGGCGCAACGCGCGGGCGAGCACCACCTTGTGCAGCTCGTCATGCGGATCGGCCAGGGCGGCAAGCGCAGTGGCGATACGGGCGCGGTGTACGTCCGGTGGTGGCAGCATCCCGTCGATCCGGATGGTGGGTAGCGCGCGGGCCGGCCAATCCGGCAACGCCGCGACGCGGCGGACCGCGTCGGGCTGGCTCAGCGCCGCCGGGCCCGAGACGTCAAAGGGTAAGGCGCCCAAGATGATCGATGCCTCACCAGAGGCCAGTGCGGACTGCGCATCGGCGAGTCGCGGGTAGGCCGTGCGGATGCCCTCGGCAAGCAGCACGCCGTCGGGGCCGGTGAGGACGAAGGATGGGACCGAGGACAGAAGCGGAGCGACCCGGGAAGTGCCGTCGCCCATTACCTGGGCAGGCACGGGTTGACGTGACCCGTCAGGCCGAGGGCGGTGAGCTGCCGAACACCGTGTTCGAATCCGCACACCCCGATCGACGCCGCGGCCATCGAGAACCGAATGCCCTCGTACAACGGCTGCTCGATCCACCGGGTCAGCACCGAACGCGAGAAGTGGCCATGTCCGACGAACACCACGTCGCGCGAGTTCATGTGCTCCAAGGCCATCGCGATGGCCTGGTCGGCCCGCCTGCTGACCTGGGCGACGGTCTCGCCGCCAGGGCAACCGTGCGTCCAGACCAGCCAGTCGGGCACCGCCTTGCGGATCTCGTCGGTCGTGGTGCCCTCGTAGTCGCCGTAGTCCCACTCGGCCAACAGCGGGGAGATCTCGTCGATCTCGAGCCCGGCCAGTTCGGCGGTCACCAGCGCCCGGCGCCGTGGGCTGCTGATCACCAGCGGCTCGCGAAGCTGCAGGTCGGCCAGCGCCTCCTGGGCCAACCTGGCCTGTTCGCGGCCCTCTTCGGTGAGGTCCAGTTCGGTGCGGCTGGTGTGCTTACCGGCCATCGACCATTCGGTTTCGCCATGTCGAAGCAGCAGCAGTCGATGCTGTTGGATACTCACCCCGGCGATTCTGCCCCACGTCGGCGCCGATACCCCGCCCGCGTGCTTGGATGACCATGTGACGCGGGTACTTGCAGTCGCCAATCAAAAGGGTGGGGTCGCCAAAACGACGACGGTCGCCTCCTTGGGCGCGGCCATGGCCGAGCAGGGCCAGCGAGTCCTGCTGGTCGATCTCGATCCGCAGGGCTGTCTGACGTTCTCGTTGGGGCAGGACCCCGACAAGCTGGCGGTGTCGGTTCACGAAGTCCTGCTCGGCGACGTCGAACCGGACGCGGCGCTGGTGGAGACGGCGGAGGGCATGACACTGCTGCCCGCCAACATCGACCTGGCCGGGGCGGAGGCCATGCTGCTGATGAGGGCGGGGCGGGAGTACGCGTTGAAGCGGGCGCTGGCCAAGCTCGACAAGCGCTTCGACGTGGTGATCATCGATTGTCCGCCCTCGCTCGGGGTGCTGACGCTCAACGGGTTGACGGCGGCCAACGACGTCATCGTGCCGCTGCAGTGCGAGACGCTGGCCCATCGCGGCGTCGGGCAATTCCTGCGCACCGTCAGCGACGTGCAGCAGATCACCAACTCCGAGCTTTCGCTGCTGGGTGCGCTGCCCACGCTGTACGACTCGCGCACCACCCACAGCCGCGACGTCCTACTCGACGTCGCGGACCGCTACGGGCTGGCGGTGCTGTCGCCGCCGATCCCGCGCACCGTACGCTTCGCCGAGGCCAGCGCCTCAGGCGCTTCGGTGCTCGCGGGTCGAAAGAACAAGGGCGCCAACGCCTATCGTGAGTTGGCCACTTCGCTGCTCAAGTACTGGAAGTCCAAGAAGGCGTTGCCGACGTTCGCCCCGGAGCCGTAGCTCAGGGGCCCAACGCGACCAGCGTGTCGCCACGCTGTTCGAGCAGGACGCTGCCCGCCACCGCGGGGATGACGGCGGCCTGCACGGGTGGGCGGGCAACCGGAAGGTGACCCACCCCCGCTCCGGTCTGGGCGTCGAAGACGTCGTAGCCGGTGGAGACGGGGACCAGCAGCTTGCCCGCCATCATCGTCGCGGGGCCCACCGGCGCCTGCCCACCCACCGGGCTCACCGTGTACTTGTAGCGCAGGCCGTTGGCGTCGAACACCATGACGCTGTCACCGGTCCACCACGTGACCAGGTCGTCACCCGCCCTGGAGGGGACCGCCAGCGGGGACGCCGGCTTGGGCATCAGCGTGCTGGCCAGTAGCGTGCCCGTTTCGTCGATGACGTTGACGACCGGTTGGGGCGCCGGTACGTAGATGGCCGTGGTGGTGCCGTTCACGGCGATCACCCGCGCGGTGCCATCGTCCGGCACGCCGGGCAACTCCACGTTCTTGACCAGCGGTTGGTCTTCGTCCTTGTCGGCGCGCAGCAGTGCCAGCCGCGGGGACTTCTGCCCTGGGCAGGATTCGAGCACCGACACCGCCGACGCGCTCGCCGCGGCCGAGTCCAGCCGGCACAGGGGCTGGACGGGCACGCTGGGCTTGACGCGGGCATCGAGGGCGCCCCAGCTCAGCATGCGGACCATGTCCGAGCGCCACTGTTCGAGTCGACTGGCGCCGTACGACAGCACGGTGGTGCCGTCGCTGGACAGGTGCACCTGGGCGTCGGAAAAGGACGTGCGGGTGGCGTCGCGCCGACCCGTCTTCGCGTCGATGGTGCTGACCTGACCGCAGCCCCGAGCGTCGGGGTAGACGGCGACGGCATCCTGGTACACCCAGGTCACCCCGCAGAGCTCGGCGTCGCGGGCGTAGCTCCAGAGCACCGCTCCGGTGCCGGGATCGCGGCCGTCGACCTCCCGCCCGTTGCCGGTCACGACGGCGCCTGCGACGACCACCGGCCGACTGGTCTTCGGGCTGGGCGTGCTCCACAGCTGCTTGAGCGACGTCGGCAGGTCCTTGGCCGTCGTGAGGGCGGGCACCGGAGCCGCCGCCGGGCGGCTGATCGTGGCGCGCGCATCGCTGGTCCACCAGATGGCGGTGGCTGCCACGACGAGGGCGACGACGATCGCCACTGCCGCCAGGACGTCACCCTTGGTGCGGCGCTCCGGAGGAGTCGGCGACCAGGGCAGGGAGAAGCGCTTGGCCATCGGGTGGGGTGGCCTCGCTAGCCGGCGGTGGACGCGGTGTTGCTCGGACGACGACGGCGGCGGCGCTTGCGCGCCGGACTGGTCGACTCGCCCGGCTCGGACGTGTCGTCGGCCGGGGCGGGGCCGGAGTCGGCACCTTCCACGTGGCCGGTCGCCTGCTGGCCGCCGCGGGTGCGCTGCCTGCTGCGGTTGCGCGCACGGGCCGGCTTGGCCTCGGTGCTCGACTCCCGCTTCTCACCGTCACGCGGTTCGCGCTTGGGCTTGTCCGTGGAGCGGGTGGCCTTGCCGATCGAGCCGCCCGCCTCGGCGGGGATGGCGAGTTCGTCGTACAGGTGCTGCGAGCTCGAGTAGGTCTCGACGGGATCGGGGTTGTTCAGCCCGAGCGCCTTGTCGATCATCGTCCAGCGGGGCAGTTCGTCCCAGTCGACCAGGGTGACCGCGATGCCGGTCTTGCCCGCGCGGCCGGTGCGGCCGATGCGGTGCACGTAGGCCTGCTCGTCCTCGGGGATCTGGTAGTTGATGACGTGGGTGATGTCGTCGATGTCGATGCCGCGGGCGGCGACGTCGGTGGCGACCAGCACGTCGACGTCACCGTTGCGGAAGCCCTTGAGCGCCTTCTCGCGGGCGGCCTGGCCGAGGTCACCGTGCACGGCGCCGACCTTGAAGCCGCGCTCGGCCAGCTCGTCGGCGACCTTCTGCGCGGTGCGCTTGGTGCGGGTGAAGATCATCGTGGCGCCGCGGCCCTCGGCCTGCAGGATGCGGGCGACCATCTCGACCTTGTCCAGCGCGTGCGCGCGGTAGGCGTGCTGCTTGGTGTTCTCGTGGGTGGCGTTGGAGTGCGGGGCCTCAGCGCGGATGTGCGTCGGCTGGTTCATGAACGTGCGCGCCAGCGTGATGATCGGATCGGGCATCGTCGCCGAGAACAGCATCGCCTGCCGGTCGGTCGGGATCTGCTTGAGGATCCGTTCGATGTCGGGCAGGAAGCCCAGGTCGAGCATCTCGTCGGCCTCGTCGAGCACCAGCACCGACAGCCCGCCGAGCTGCAGGTGGCCCTGCTGGGCCAGGTCGAGCAGGCGGCCGGGGGTGCCGACGACGACGTCGACGCCCTTCTGCAGCGCCTCGAGTTGTGCCTCGTAGGGACGGCCGCCGTAGATGGACGTCACGCTGAACTTGCGGTCACCCTGGTCCGGGGTGCCCGCGCGCAGGTTCTTGGCCGCCGCCGCGAGGTCGCCGTAGACCTGTAGGCACAGTTCCCGCGTCGGGACGACGATGAGTGCGCGCGGAGTGCCGTTCAGCGGCCGTTGGGGGTCGGTGCTGATGCGCTGCAGCAGTGGCACGCCGAAGGCGAAGGTCTTGCCCATGCCGGTGCGGGCCTGGCCGATGAGGTCATCGCCGGCCAGGGCGAGCGGAAGGGTCAGTTCCTGGATGGCGAAGGTGTGCACGATGCCGTTGTCGGCCAGTGCATCGACGATCTCGCTGCGCACGCCGAGCTCGGCGAAGGTAGCGGTGGGTTCGACGACGGGGGCTGCGACGGGCTCGGTCGCTGCGTCGGTGGTGGTCGGTTCGGTGAGGTCAGTGCTTGGTTCAGTGCTGGGTGTGGTCATGCGTTGCCGAAGGGCCTTTCGATTCAAATCCTCGGGGCGTCACGCGCGCACGAGTCTTCGCGAAAGAGCACTTGGGGCCGCGGCCTTCGAGGAGGCGGGCCAACGCGTGCACGCACATTTCTGCGGTCGCGGCAGGCTCGTGACGGGAAAAATAGACACGGTGCGAGCCACGGCCAACTCCATCATAGCTGGTCGACTACGTGTCACCGGCCCGCACCGCCCGCCGTCTACAGTTGGCCCATGACTCCGACGCCTGGCGCGGCCTCTCCCGAACCCTCGGTCAAGCCCGCTTTGGCGGGGGTTTCGCCCGACCATCCCGGCGTCACCGAGCTCTTCGCCCTGCTGGCCTACGGCGAGGTGGCGGCCTTCTACCGGCTGACCGACGAGGCGCGGATGGCGCCCAATCTGGCGGGCCGGATCAACATGGCCAGCATGGCCGCCGCGGAGATGGGCCACTACGAGTTGCTGCGTGAGGCCTTGGACAGGCGGGGCGTCGACGTGGTGCCCGCGATGACGAAATACGCGTCGGCGCTGGAGAACTACCACCGGCTCACGACACCCAGCACGTGGCTGGAGGCCTTGGTCAAGACCTACGGCGGGGATGCGCTGGCCGCCGACTTCTATCTCGAGATCGCCGACACGCTGCCCGACGAGGTGGCCGACGTCGTGCGTGCCGTCTTGGCCGAGACCGGGCACTCGCAGTTCGTCATCGCCGAGGTGAGGGCCGCGGTGAAGGCCAGCGACAAGCAGCGTCACCGGCTGGCGCTGTGGTCGCGCCGGCTGTTGGGCGAGGCCATCACCCAGGCGCAGTACGTGCTCGCCGACCGCGACGAACTGGTCGACCTGGTCGTGTCCAGCGGCGAGGGCTTGGGTCGGTTGACCGACTTCTTCGGCCGGTTGCAGCGCACTCACCAGACCCGCATGGCCGAGCTCGGGCTCGGCTAGCGGCCGGCTACTTGGTGCAGGTGGCGATCATCGAGTTGTTGTTCTGGGCGGCCAGCGTGGCACCCGAGGCGTCCGAGATCGAACAGTTCAGCTGACCCATCATGCTGGTGGCGGTCACCGCGCTGAGCTCGACACCGGGATCGAGCACCACGGCCTTCGTCCAGGGCAACGCGACGTTGACCTCGGTCTGTAGGGCGCCCTGCCCGTCGGTGTAGATGACCGTGATGAGGTCGATGAGCTGGCGGTTGCCCGTCACCCGGTAGGTGACCGTGCGAGGCGCCGCGGTGGGGGAAGGCGCGGCCTCGACGGGCGGCGGGGCGACCGCCGACGGCGTCGCAGACGGGGACACGGTGGTGACGGTCTCCGGGGCCAATGGCGCGGTGGGCGACGGCACGGGTGCTGGCATCGACGGGGTGCGGGACGGGGCCTGCGTGGTCACCGGGGTGGACGTCGCGGCCGGCGGGGCGTAGGTCGCCGTGACCGAACCGCTGTCGCCTCCGCCGAGGATGACCACCGTGCAGATCACGGCCACCAGGAGCACGGCCCCGGCGGCTCCGGCGACCCATACCCAGCGCCGGTCGATCGGCTCGGTGTACTCGCGGTAGCCGTCGTAGTACTCGTCGTCGTCAGCGGTGTCGTAGTCGTCGAAGTCCTCGATGACGTCGGTCGCGGCGTAGTCGTCATATGC
This sequence comes from Mycobacterium sp., assembly GCA_023264755.1. Taxonomy (GTDB): domain Bacteria; phylum Actinomycetota; class Actinomycetes; order Mycobacteriales; family Mycobacteriaceae; genus Mycobacterium. The sequence goes on from JAHFVB010000042.1 coordinate 13,484, forward strand.
GCCGGTGCGCCGCGAAGTCGAGGTCGTCGAGTACGAATATGGCCTGTTCATGCCGTTGCCCCAGGGTTGTCTTGGCGGTGAGTGGTCCTGATGCTAGCGGGGCAGAAGTGACGGATGAGGTTGACGCGCTCGGTGTTTGGTCACGGTCAGGACTCAGTTCGCCAGCCCCCGATGACCGGTCCGATGGACGTGTTCGCCGTCCGCGTAGCGCCCGCTGCGGCACACCGGTGTCGGCGTCCACTAGCCTTCTGGAGAACAACGCACACGGACGAAAGGGTGCACAGCGTGGAGGTCAAGATCGGCATCACCGACAGTCCCCGCGAGCTGGTCTTCAACAGCGCGCAGTCGCCCAGCGAAGTCGAGGCCTCGATCAACGAGGCGTTCAAGGACCCTGGCGTGCTGGCGCTCACCGATGACAAGGGCCGTCGGTTCCTGGTGCAGACGACGCGCATCGCGTACGTCGAAATTGGTGCCGCCGACGCACGTCGGGTCGGCTTCGGGGTTAGCGCGGAGTCCGCTAAGACCGGGTAAGCGGGACGTGCGACAGGCCGCCCCAGGCGAACTGGACGGTGCCCTCGATGGCAGCGTCCTTGGAGATGGGGCGGTCATTGTCGAGCCAGTACCTGGCGCAGTCCACGCTGGTGGACACCAGGCCCACGGCGATCATCCTGGCGCGATGGGCCTCTAGGCCGGAGTCGCTGCTGATCAGTTCGAACACCGCATCCGTGCACGACTCGGTGGCGACCTTCACCTGGGCCGACACCTGTGGCTCGGTGACGTAGTCGTTCTCGAAGATGAGCCGGTAGCCCTGGCCGTCGTGCTCGATGAAGTCGAAGAAGGCGCCCACCGCGGCGCGCAGCCGCTGCCTGTTGTCGGTGGTCGTGCGCAGGGCCAGCTGAACACCGGAGACCAGGTTGTCGACGTGGCGTTGCAGCACGGCCAGGTATAGCTCGAGCTTCGACGAGAAGTGTTGGTACAAAACGGGTTTGCTAACCCCTGCGCGGTCGGCGATCTCGTCCATGCCGGCCGCGTGATAGCCGCGGTCGACGAAGACCTCGCTGGCCGCGATCAGCAATTGGCCGCGACGCTCATCTCGGGGCAACCGGTTTCCGCGCCGATTCCCGGTGGGAGCTGCGTCGCCGGTGGAGGCCCTCGGACCCCTCCGCTCAGCGGTGTTGGCTAGCTCACTCATCGGGCCGACACTACTACTGGTGGCTGGGGGCACGTGTCATCGACAGGCCCGGAGGCGCGTCAGGGCGGCACTGGCAGCGGTCTATGCCATTCTGGAGCCGTGACCTACGACCCGGGGCGCCGTGGGGGGAATCGCGTACCGGTGCTGCGCAACGAGTGGCGTGAACCGCTGCGCGCACAGCGTGACCCGTTGGCCGAAGACTCGGGCCGGCCGCGCGCCAACCGCGACGACAGACAGCAGTGGCGCAAGCAGACGTGGCTCGGCCGTTTCGTGTCGACCTATGGCTGGCGCGCCTACGCCTTGCCGGTACTGGTGGTCATCACCGGACTCGTGCTGTACCAAACGTTCACGGGCACCGGCATTTCGCACCCGGCCGAGGCCGGGCCGATCCAGGGGCCGCCGACCATCGGAGCGCCCAGCACCGCCATCGTCGGCGCGCCCCCGAAGGGCATGACGCAGTTCGACGCCAACCTGCCGACCGGCATCCTTCCGGCCGGTGGCCCCATCACCGAGGCCGGAGCCAAGACCTGGCACATCGTGCCTGGCACGTTGGACAA
>JAHFVB010000385.1 GCA_023264755.1 Mycobacterium sp.
ATGCCGGACTCCTTCAGCGTCGGAGCGTCGATGCCCTCGACCCGTTCTGCACCGGACACCGCCAGCACCCGAAGCTGACCCGCCTCGATTTGGTCGATGAGTTCACCCGGGCTCGACGTGCCGACCGTGATCTTCTTGCCGAGCAGCGCGGTCAACAGGTCGCCGCCGCCGTCGTAGGTGATGTAGTTGACGCGCTTCGGATCGACGCCGACGGTCTTGGCCAGTTCCATCGGGAACAGGTGGTCGGGGCCGCCGGGGGACGATCCGCCTCCGATCGTCACCTTGCTGGGGTCGGCCTTCCACGCCGTGACGAGATCGGCGATCGTGCGGAACGGTGAATCGGCGGGGACGAACACCGCGCCGGGGTCCTCGATGAGCTTCGCCAGGGCGGTGGCGTCGGATGCGCGTGCCGAGGATCCGTTGGTGAAGACGGAGCCGACGACCCCGAGCCCCATCGTCATCATCAAGTCGCCGTTGCCGCGCTCGTTGATCAGCCGGGCCATCGCGACCGTGCCACCCGCGCCGAGCACGTTGAACACCTCGACGCGGCCGGTGATGTCGTCGTCCTCCATGATCTTCACCGCCGTGCGGGCGGTCAGGTCGTACCCGCCGCCCGGGCTGTTGGGCACCATCATGCGCAGCCGGTGCAAGCCCGCCGGGTCCTCGCCGCGGGTCACTCCGCAGCCGGTCGCCAGCGTGGCGGCCAGCAGGACGACGGCCGACCCCACCGCCCATCGGCTCATTCGACGACGTATCGACACGTCTCTCCCCTTCATTGACTGTGATGCTCAGCAATACTGTTCCCATTGGTGACGTGGGTCACTCTTTCGGACGCAAAGGAAGTTGTGGTCATTGAGTTCGTGGGCTCTGAAGAGCGTGTCGGCACGCAGTCTGGCCGGGCAGTTCCTGGTGTTCCAGTTGCTGGTGGTGGCCGTGGTGCTGGCCGCCGTCGCCGCGGTGTCGGTGGCGCAGTCGACCCGTGAGTTCCGGGAGGTGCGTGGCCAGCGCATGATCGCCGTGGCCGAGAACCTCGCGTCGACGCCCATCGTGCGCGACCGCTACGGCGATCCGTTCGCCGCGAGATACCTGGCGCCCGACCTCGATCGTGCCGCCGCCCTCTCCGGTGCCCAGCTGGTCGAACTCATCGCACCCGACGGCCTGGTGCGAGCGTCGACCGACCCGGCTCGAGCGGGCCAACGCAGCGACTTCGGCCGCAGCCGAGCCACCGACGGCCGAGCGTGGTCCGGCGACCTCGACGTGGAGGGCGTACACGCTCTGGTCGGTCAGGTGCCCGTGCTCTCCACCGGCGGGGCGACGCTGGCGGTGATATCGGTCAGTGAGCCGTATCCGTCGCTGTGGCAGTCACTTTCGGGCGCGGGCGAACGCCTCCTGGTCTACCTCGGGCTCGGTGCGGCACTCGGCGTGCTGGCCTCGTGGCTATTGTCGCGACGCATCAAGCGGCACACCGGCGGGCTGGAGGTGACCGAGATCGCCGGCCTGGCCGACCACCGAGAGGCGTTGTTGCACAGCATCCGAGAAGGCGTGGTCGCGGTCAACACCGATGGCGTCATCACGCTACTGAACGACAGCGCCCAGGAGCTGTTGGGAGTCAGCGGGGAGGCGGTGGGCCGGCGGGCCGACTCGGTCGGGCTGGATCCGGCGGTCGAGGACTTCCTGCTCTCCGGCGACGATGGCCGCGACGTCGTCATCGCCACCCGCACCAGGGTGCTCGCCCTCAACCGGCGCGCGGCCAGTACGCGCGGCGAGCGCATCGGTACCGTGACCACGATGCGAGACAGCACCGAGTTGGCGGCCCTTCAGGGCCAGCTGTCGTCGCACAAGAGCGTCACCGACACCCTGCGTGCGCAGACCCATGAGTTCGCCAACCAATTGCACACCATTTCGGGCCTCGTCCAACTCGGTGAGTACGAATCGGTCCGCGACCTGGTCGGCACGCTGACCCGACGCCGCGCGGAAATCAGCGATGCCGTCACCCGGCGCATCGCCGACCCCGCGGTCGCCGCCCTGCTGATCGCCAAGACCTCACTGGCGGGCGAGAGTGGGGTGGCGCTGCTGATCGACGACCGCAGCCACCTGGCCACGCTCGACCCCGCGCTGGCCACCGACGTCATCACCGTCCTGGGCAACCTCATCGACAACGCCGTGGACGTCTCGGAGGGCTCCGCGCGCAAGGCGGTGACGGTGTGGGTCGACGACGACGACGGCCTGACCATCTCGGTCGCCGACTCCGGCCCGGGCGTGCCAGAGCACCTGCGGGAGTCGATATTCGCGCGTGGGGTCACCTCCAAGCCCGATGTACCCGGCGGCCGGGGCATCGGGCTCGCCCTGGTCCGACTGGTGAGCGCTCAGCTCGGCGGCTCGGTGGCGGTGGCCGACGGACCAGCCGGCGGCGCAGTGTTCACGGTGCGACTGCCGCAGTCGGGCCACGCCGTGCGACTCGCCACGGCGGCGGGACGGGCCACCGATGCGTGACGTCCTCGTCGTCGACGACGACTTCATGGTCGCCGAGATCCACCGCAAGTTCACCGACCGCGTCGACGGCTTCCGCGCCGTCGGCGTCGCCCGCACCGGCGCCGAGGCACTGGAACGAGCCGCCGCACTGCGCCCCGACCTGATCCTGCTCGACGTGTACCTACCTGACCTGACCGGGCTGGAGGTGTTGCAGCGCTTGCGTTCTGGAGGTGACCGGGTGGGCGTCGTCATGATCACCGCGGCGCGCGAACTCGACACGGTGGCCGGCGCGCTGGATGGCGGCGCCGCCGACTATCTGATCAAACCGTTCGAGTTCGAACAGTTCGCGGCGAAACTGCAGGCGTTCGCCGCCGGCGAGGACGCGCTGATCGGCGCCGCGGGCGTCGACCAGTCACTGGTGGACACGTTGTTCGGGGCCAGCTCCCATGGCGTGCCCGGTGCGGTACCGCTGCCGAAGGGGCTCGGCGGCGAAACGGGTCGGCTGGTGCTCGACGCGGTCCGCTCGGTGGGTGAGGCCTCTGCCGCCGAATGTGCTGAGCGCATTGGCATCTCACGGGTGAGTGCCCGCCGGTATCTGGAGCACTACCTGCGCACCGGCGAGCTGACCCTGCGCCTGCAGTACGGCGCCGGGCGGCCCGAGCGACGCTACCGGGCGGGCTGAGCGCGGCTGGTCGCCTGCTGAGCCAGCTGGACCCGGGAGTTGAGCCCGAGCTTGGCGTAAACGTGGGTCAGATGGGTCTGCACCGTCCGCGGGGATACGAACAACCGAGCCCCGATGTCCTTGTTGCCCAAGCCCTCCCCCACCAGTCGAACCACGTCCAGCTCGGTCGGAGTCAAGGCGGCCCACCCGCTGGACGGCCGCTTGCGCTCACCACGGCCGCGCTGCACGTACGCGACGGCCTCTTGAATCGACAATGCGGCGCCCTCAGCCCACGCATCCTCGAAGGCGGCCTCACCCATCACCTCGCGCAACGCGGCGATGGACGCGTCCACACCGGCCTGATGAATCCGGAAACGAACGGCACCGAGCCGCTGCCAGTGAGCAGTCGCGGCACCGAACATACGTGCCGACTCACGGTGGAACCCGCCGAGTGCGCCGATGCGACCGAGGCACTCCAACGCTTCTGCGAAATGCAATTGCGCTCCGGCACCGCCGAAGATCGCAAGTGCGTCGTGCCCGTCGCGCTCGGCCCGTTCCACGTCGCCATGCTCGAGCTCGACGCGGCAGCGCGTGAGCAGCGCGGTCGCCAGATGTGACCCCTTGGTGGCCGTGACGCCGGCGTCGGCCCATCGGCGCGCTTCCCCGAGCCGACCCGAGGCGAGCGCGGCGTCAGCCCGCCACGCGAAGAACACCGCACACGCGGACGGCACCGCGGTGACCTGTGGCCAAGCCATCTCGTACAACTCCTCGGCGGCCGCGACGTCACCCGCTGACATCGCCACCCAGCCCGCCAGCATGCATCCGCACCCTCCGAGAAAACCGCCAAGTTCAGCACCAGCCTCCATGAGGGCGCGGGCGTGCACCGATGCGGTGGCGGTGTCACCGCGATGAGCGTCGAGATAGCAGAGTTGTTGAAGGGCAAGGTAACGCGAGTGCACATCGGAGGCGGCATACGCTTCGTCGAGCACCTCGGTGGCAATGATGGCCGCTTCGGCTAGGGCCCCCCTCAAGATCAGCGGCGTGGCCGCCCCCCAGATCCGACAGAACCGCGAACTCGAGCGGTCACCAATGGCGTCGGCGACCCTGCGGCCTTCCGTGCCAGAGGCTTCGGCGGCCCCCGGATCCCCTGCGAAGAAGGCCGCGTAGGTATGCCACCCCAGGACCTGACTCAATCGCCACTTGTCCCCCAGTGCCCGCGCGAGTTCGCCCGCCTCGGCCAGGTAGGGCCGCGCCACGTCGGCGTCGTAGGCCGCGATACTGCCGCACGCAGTCAAGGCCCGTGCGATCAAAGCCGGGTCACCGACTTCGCGCGCGAGCTCCAACGCCCGTTCGGCTTGGTCCCGCCTATCGGATGCGATGCCCCATGCGTCCAGTAGCGCCTTGTCGGCCAGCGCCCGCGCATGAACCGCGGGCGCGACGTCGGCTTCGTTTGCCGCGCGATCGTCAAGCAGTCGCTCGAACCAGGACAATCCCTCGACGACGCGCCCTCGCGCTAGCCACAGGGGCAACAGCGCCGACGCCAAATGCATGGCGGCCTCGATGTCCCCGCAGTCACGGCTCCACGCGAAGGCGGTCCGAAGGTTGTCGATGTCCGTCACGGCCTGCTCCAGCAGCTGCTCGTGACGGCCGGCGGAGGGGTTGTCCAGCTCCGTGGCCAGCGCCGCATAGTGGCCACGGTGCCGGGTGCGGATGTCGGCCGCCTCACCCGATTCCGTGAGCTTCTCCGCAGCGTACTGGCGCACCGTCTCCAACAGTCGGTAGCGCGTATGCCCCCGGTCACTCTCGGCCACCACGAGCGACTTGTCGACGAGCAGACTCAGCTGGTCGAGCACCTGGTAGCGCTCGGCGTTGCCCGAGCCGGTGACCATTTGGACGGCGCGCAGGTCGAATCCACCGGCGAAAGTTGCGAGCCGGCGGAACAGCACACTTTCGGACTCACTCAGTAGGGCATGAGACCAGTCGACCGAAGCCCGCAACGTCTGCTGGCGCCGCACCGCGGTGCGCGATCCGCCCGTGAGTAGTCGGAACCGATCGTGAAGGCTGTCCTTGAGCTCGTCCAGGGACAGCGCCCGCACCCGGGCGGCGGCCAACTCGATGGCCAGTGGCATGCCGTCGAGGCGCTGGCAG
>JAHFVB010000386.1 GCA_023264755.1 Mycobacterium sp.
AGAACGTGCCGTAGTCGTACAAGGGAATCCGGGACTCCTGCCTGGGTGGGGGGCTCGACATGGCCCGCGAACGCCCTCAGCCTAAAAAGGTTGGACCATTTGTGTCAATGGTTGCGCTAGGCGCTATATTCGTAACGGTCGAATGAGCTGCACCCGCGTGAGCCGACCCCATGTTGCGTGAGTCATTCACTGGGACAACGTAGTCCGACGTTAGCCGGCTCACCGTGCCCGCCGCGGTGAGAGGATTGGGGCCGACGACCTGGACGCCACCGGGTCACCGGGCTCCAGTACGAGGAGGACCGACTCGATGGACTACCGACGGGATCTCGACCAGGGCCGGATGCGCATCCTCGACGCGAAGCCGGTGAACCTGGACGGCTTCAGCGTCCCCGACCCGGAGCTCGGCCTGGTCGCGATGCGCAGTCCCCACGACCCGGAACCGTCGCTGGTGATACGCGACGGAGTCGTCGTCGAGCTCGACGGGAAGGCCGCCGCGGACTTCGACGTGATCGACGAGTTCATTGCCCGGTACGGGTTGGACCTCGACGTCGCCGAGGAAGCCATGGCGCTCGACGACCAGGTGTTGGCCCGCATGGCAGTCGACGTCAACGTGCCGCGGGCACAGGTGGTGCGCCTGATCGGGGGCACCACGCCCGCGAAGCTGGCCCGCGTGGTCGCCATGCTGTCTCCGGTCGAAATGCAGATGGCGATGGCCAGGCTGCGAGCCAGGAGGACGCCGAGCAACCAGGCCCACGTGACCAATCAACTCGATGACCCGTTGCTGATCGCGGCCGATGCGGCCAGCGCCGTCGCCTACGGCTTCCGGGAAGTCGAGACGACGGTGCCCGTGCTCGGAGACGCCCCGTCCAACGCGATCGCGTTGCTGATCGGCAGCCAGGTGGGCACGCCGGGAGCGCTGGCCCAATGCTCCATCGAAGAGGCGCTGGAGCTGCGGTTGGGGCTGCGCGGACTGACGAGCTACGCCGAGACCATCTCGCTCTACGGCACCGAGCAGGTGTTCGTCGACGGCGACGACACCCCGTTCAGCAAGGCGATCCTGACGTCGGCCTACGCGTCGCGGGGACTCAAGATGAGGGTCACCAGCGGCGGTGGGGCCGAGGTGCTGATGGGGGCCGCCGAGAAGTGCTCGATCCTCTATCTCGAGTCACGTTGCGTCTCACTGGCGCGGGCCTTGGGCTCGCAAGGTGTGCAGAACGGCGGGATCGACGGCGTCGGCGTGGTGGCCTCGGTGCCGGAGGGCATGAAGGAATTACTCGCCGAGAACCTGATGGTCATGATGCGCGACCTCGAATCATGTGCGGGCAACGACAATCTGATCTCCGAGTCCGACATCCGGCGCAGCGCCCACACGCTACCCGTCCTGTTGGCGGGCGCGGACTTCATCTTCTCCGGCTTCGGCTCGATTCCGCGCTACGACAACGCCTTTGCGCTTTCGAACTTCAACTCCGACGACATGGACGACTTCCTGGTGCTGCAACGGGACTGGGGCGTCGACGGGGGACTGCGCACCGTCCCCGTCGCCGAGCTCGCCCACGTGCGCCGCCGCGCCGCCACGGCCGTGCAGGCGGTCTACCGCGACCTCGGGCTCGCCGACTTCACCGACGACCGCGTCGATGCGGTGGTGGTGGCCAACGGATCCCGCGACCTGCCGCCGGGTGACCCCAAGGCCGTGGCAGAGGCGGCCTCGGCAATCGAGGCCAAGCAGCTGACCGTCTTCGACGTGATCGCCGCGCTCAAGCGAACGGGCTTCGACGAGGAGGCCGCCGCCATCATGCGCCTCACCAAGGAGCGCCTCCGCGGCGACCAACTCCAGACCTCGGCCATCTTCGACCAGGATTTCCGGGTGCTGTCGAAGATCACCGACCCCAACGACTACACCGGCCCGGGCAGCGGTTACGCGTTGACCGCACAGCGGCGTGCCGAGATCGACGGCATTCGGCAAGAGCGGACGACCGCCGAACTGACGGCCGACCAGGCCGAGCACCGCGACCACCTCACCTTCGTCGACGTCGAACCGGCCCGGCAGGGCAGCGATCCGCGCGAGGTGTGCATCGGCCTGTCGCCCGCGCTGGGCCGCACCGTCTGGCTGTCGCTGTGCGGGCTGGAGATCGGCGAGGTGCTCAGACAACTGTCCGCCGGACTCGAGGAGGAGGGTTGCGTGCCGCGCCTGGTGCGGGTTCGCTCGACCATCGACGTCGGGCTGATCGGCCTGACGGCCGCACGCCTGTCGGGGTCCGGCATCGGGATCGGGTTGCAGGGCAAGGGCACTGCGCTGATCCACCGGCGAGACCTGGCGCCCCTGGCCAACCTGGAACTGTTCAGCGTCGCCCCACTGCTGACCGCCCAGCGGTACCGCGAGTTGGGCCGCAACGCGGCCAGACATGCCAAGGGCATGGCCCCGGTCCCGATCTTCACCGGTGGTACCGACGAGTCGATCTCCGCGCGCTACCACGCGCGGGCCGTCGCACTCGTCGCACTGGAGCGGGCTTGTTGTGAGCCGGGCCAGCCGCCGATGACCCTGGAGGTGAGGCGATGAGCGCCTGCGCGAAGAGCAGAGGACGGCGATGAGCGCCGACAAGTTCACCGTCGAGGCGGCCGTCGACGGTGAGCTTAGTTTGTCGGACCTGAGGATGGACCCGCTGAACCTGGCCCATCAGGCCGTCGTCGCCGAACGCGATGGCAATCCCCAGCTGGCCGAAAACTTCCTGCGCGCAGCCGAACTCGCGACCATCGACGACGACGAGGTGATGAACCTGTACGAGGCGTTGCGACCGCATCGGTCGACGGCCGCCGAGTTGGAGGCCTTGCGGACCTCGTTGGAGACCCGCGGGGCGTCGCGCTGCGCGGAGCTGGTGCGCCAGGCCGCGGTCGTCTACGCACGGCGAGGCTTGTTGCGGTGAGCCGCGCCGCGGGCGTGCTGGCCGGCGTGGACGTCGGCAACCACACCACCGAGATCGTGCTGGCCCGCATCGAGGCCGGGGCCATCGAGCAGCTGGCCCACGGGGCCGGTCCCACTCGCGGGCGCAAGGGCTCTGGTGAGTCGCTGCAGGGGGCGGCGGCGATGTTGCACAAGCTGGAAGTCGAGGCACGCGTCAAGGTCGACGAAGTCCTGCTGGCTGCGCTGCGGCCGGTGGACACCGCGACGGCGCCGCTGCCGCCGCCGACGTCGCCCAGCTCACCCGTGCGCAGCCTGCGGAAGGCCGACGCCAGCACTCCGGCCGGCACGGGCCTGGGGATCGGTCGGCACGTCCCGCTCGGCGCCCTGCGCGGCGACGTAATCGACGGACCCGCAATCGTTTCCGTCGATGCCGCCACCGACTTCGAGGTGGCGGCCGGCGAGCTGACGGCCGCTGTCGAGCGCGGTTGGCACGTCGTCGGGGTGATCGTCGCCCAGGACGACGCCGTGTTGATCCGCAACCGGATCTCCATCGACGTGCCCGTCGTCGACGAGGTCGACGTCGCTGCCGTGGCACCGGGTGCACTGGTCGCCGTGGAGGTCGTCGCCGAAGGCCGGGCCTACCGTGCCATGGCCGATCCCATCGCGCTCTGCGTGGCGCTCGACCTCGGCCACGAGCACCTTCCGCACGTCGCCGAATTCACCCGCGAACTGGCGGATTCCCCGGCCATCGCGGTCACCCGCCGCACCGGGCCGCCCAACGTGCCCGCCGTCGACGACGATTACGTCGACTGCACCGTGGCCAGCACGGTGGTGCGCTACACCCCCGCCCAGGCCCACAGCGTGCTGCGGCTGGCACCCCCGGGCAATGTCGTTGGCGTTCGGCTGCAAGCGATTCCGACCGCTGCACACGGCATTGCCGTCGACGACGCGTTCTTCACCGACCTGTCCGCGCTCGACGACGGAGCGTGGCTGCGGCGCGGGGTGGCCGAGACGCGCGGCACGGTCGTCGCCCTGTTGGCGGCCGAGCTCGTCGCCGATGCGGCGCAGACGTTGGGGGAGCTCACCGGACGCCCGGTGCGCACCATCGCCACCGCGCCGGCCGCCGCTGCCGTCGGGGCGCGGACCACGCCGGGCCTTCCGCCCGGCTCGGTGGTGTGCGACATTGGCGGGGGCACGATCGATCTGATCGGACTCGGGCACACCGTGACCGCGGCGGGCGCGGGTGAGGCGATCACGACGGCCGTGGCGCGGGTGCTGGGATTGCCACGCGCACTGGCCGAACGCGTCAAGCGGACACCTGCGCTGCGGGTGGAGGGACCCCACGTCGCGCACGAGGAGGACGGCCGGCGGCTGTTCCTCGCCAGTCCGGCCCCGGCCGACGCGATCGGTCGGCTGTGTACCAGGGGCAGCGCCGGGTTGGTGCCGTTCTCGAACAAGCTCGCGGCCGAGGAATGGCGCAGTCTCCGGCTTGCGATCAAACGAGAAACCGTGGCGGCGAACATCGCCCGCTGCCTGCGGGCCTTCGATGCGACGCCGTCCGCGCTGGTGCTGGCCGGGGGAGGCGCACTCGACGACGAGCTGTTGCGTACCGTCGCAGAAGCCTTGCGCCCGACGTCGGTGATCGTGGGACGGGCCAACATCGATGGCGGGCACGGCCCGCGATTCGCGGTGGCCTCGGGGTTGGTCCAGCTGCGCGCCGCCGAATCGCGCGACGGTTCCTAGGCTGCCGCCCCAGTTCGCCGCCGCTACTGACTGGATGGCAACGTCACCTCGACGACCAGTCCGCCCTCAGGTCGCGCGGTGGCGCGAACGTCGCCGCCGTGCGCGGTGGCGACGGACCGCACGATGGACAGCCCCAACCCGGTCCCGCCGGGACCGGCCACGGGCGGGTGCCCGAGTCTGCGGAACGGCTCGAACAAGCCCTCCACCTCGCCGGGGGCGACGGGCGGTCCGGAGTTCTCGACGACCAGTCGGGCCGAGCCGTTCGCGTTGCTCGCCGTCACGTACACCCAGCCGGCCTCGGACAGGTTGTAGCGCACGGCGTTGTCGACCAGGTTCTGTGCCAGCCGGTCCAACAGCGCCGGGTCGCCGTCGGTGTGAGCGGGTGACAAGTCGGCGTGGATGACGATCCGGGCCTGCCGGGCCGCTGGGTCGGCGATCGACATCGCCCGGTGCGCAGCCTGGGCCAGGTCGACGCGCACTCGGGACTCGAGTTGTTGCGCGCTGCTGGCGAGCACCAGCAGGCCGTCGATCAAGTGCTCCTGGCGCTGGTTGACCGTCAGCAGCGTCTCGCCGAGTTTGCGGGTGGACTCGGCCGCCTCAGGGTCGCCCAGCGCGACCTCGATCAACGTGCGGTT
>JAHFVB010000387.1 GCA_023264755.1 Mycobacterium sp.
GGCCTCGTGTCCCATCGTGACGTCGTCCTCGCGGATGTCGACATAGGGGTAGGTATCGCTGCGGCTGATCGAATCGACCAGCAGCGCATCGCACTTCACGCTGGAGCGCGAACCGTGCGCACCCTTGTTGATCTGGACCAGACCGCGGTAGGAGGCCCGGCCGCCGCCGCGTGCCACCGACTTGGAGACGATGTTGCTCGACGTGTTGGGCGCCAGGTGCAGCATCTTGGCACCGGTGTCCTGGTGCTGGCCTTCGCCGGCGAACGCGACCGAGAGCACCTCGCCCTTGGCGTGCTCACCGGTCATCCAGACCGCCGGGTACTTCATGGTGACCTTGGAGCCGATGTTGCCGTCGACCCATTCCATGGTGGCGCCTGCCTCGGCCCTGGCCCGCTTGGTGACCAGGTTGTAGACGTTGTTCGACCAGTTCTGGATCGTGGTGTAGCGGCAGCGGCCGCCGGGCTTGACGATGATCTCGACGACCGCCGAGTGCAGCGAGTCGCTCTTGTAGATCGGCGCCGTGCAGCCCTCGACGTAGTGCACATAGGCGTCCTCGTCGACGATGATCAGCGTGCGCTCGAACTGGCCCATGTTCTCGGTGTTGATCCGGAAGTAGGCCTGCAGCGGGATGTCGACGTGCACGCCCTTGGGCACGTAGATGAAGGAGCCGCCCGACCACACCGCGGTGTTGAGCGCGGAGAACTTGTTGTCGCCGGCCGGGATCACGGTGCCGAAGTACTTCTTGAACAGCTCGGGATGCTGCTTGAGGGCCGAGTCGGTGTCGAGGAAGATGACGCCGAGCGCCTCGAGATCCTCGCGGATGGAGTGGTAGACCACCTCGGACTCGTACTGCGCCGCGACGCCGGAGACCAGGCGCTGCTTCTCGGCCTCGGGGATGCCGAGGCGGTCGTAGGTGTTCTTGATGTCGGCGGGCAGGTCGTCCCACGTGGCGGCCTGCTTCTCGCTGGAGCGCACGAAGTACTTGATGTTGTCGAAGAAGATGCCCTCGAGGTTGGAGCCCCAGTTCGGCATCGGCTTCTTGTCGAACGTGCGCAGCGCCTTCAGGCGCAGCTCGAGCATCCACTCGGGCTCGCTCTTCTTGGCCGAGATGTCGCGCACGACCGCTTCGGACAGCCCGCGCTGGGCGCTGGCGCCGGCGACGTCGGAATCCGACCAGCCGTAGCCGTAGGTGCCCAGCGAGGCGATGGCCTCGTCCTGGCTGAGTTGGACTTCCGGGGTGGTCGTCATGTCGACGCTCCTTGTCGGGTCGTGATGACTTCGGCACGGGCTGCGGGCCGAATGGATGATCGCTTCGGTGGAGCTGGCAGGGCTGGCGCTGACGACTTCTCCGGGCCCACGGGAACGTGGGTGGTGCACGCCGAGTCACCGTTGACGATGGTGGCTAGGCGCTGAACGTGAGTACCGAGCAGCTCCGCAAAGGCTTCGCGTTCGGTTTCACACAGTTCCGGAAACTCTTCGGCGACATGTGACACCGGGCAATGATGCTGGCATATCTGGACGCCGCCGACGGCCCCGGTGACCCGGGTCGTGGTGGTGGCGTAGCCCGCCTCGGTGAGCGCGAGCGCGATCCGGGCCGCGGAGCCCTCGACGTCGTCGGCGTCGGCGGCCTGGTCGGGCTCGCCGAGAATCGCGTCGATGCGACGGCGGGCGAACGTGCGAATGGCCTCGTCGCCACCGATCTCGCGGAGTTGCCGCATCGCGGCGACGGCCAGGTCGTCGTAGGCGTGGTCGAGCTTGGCGCGGCCCGCGGCGGTCAGCCGGTAGCGCTTGGCCGGACGCCCCCTACCGTGGTGCTGCCATACGGCCGCGGCGTGCGACTCGGCATCGCCCGCCTCGATCAGCGCGTCGAGGTGTCTGCGCACTCCGGCCGCGGAGATCCCCAGCCGCTCGCCGATCTCACCGGCGGTGATGGCACCGCCGAGCAGGAGTTGAACGATCGCTCGGCGGGTATGCCCATCCGACGTCGGTGCGACGACGCCGCCGGAAGTCGGCGAGACGGCCGCAGCCGCACTCGAGACCTCCGGATTGATTTTCACAACACCATTGTGTCGGAATTCGGCAAACCGGTCTAGCAAGGTCACCCTTAGGCCGCCGGTTAGTCTGCAGTGATGGCCGCCCGCCGCCAGTCCCTCAGCTCGGCCGTCGCCCGTTGGCACGCCGACGAGTTGGCGGTCGGCTCCCCGCTCAACGCCACCGAGGTGGCCTTGCTGCGGCGCACGCGGGTATTCGGCGCGGCGGGCACCGTGTTGATGGCCATCGGAGCCCTCGGCGCCGGGGCCAGGCCGGTCACGCAGGACCCGACGTTCGGGGTGAGGCTGCTCAACCTGCCCTCGCGCATCCAGACCGTCTCGCTGACGATGACCACCACCGGCGCGGTGATGATGGCGCTGGCCTGGCTGATGCTCGGCCGGTTCGCACTCGGCAGTCGGCGCATGTCCCGCAGCCAGCTGGACCGGACCCTGATGTTGTGGGCACTTCCGCTGCTGCTCGCGCCGCCGATGTACAGCAAGGACGTCTACTCCTACCTGGCGCAGAGCCAGATCGCCCGGCTCGGCCTGGATCCGTACCAGGTGGGGCCGGCCACTGGCCTCGGACTCGACCACGTCTTCACCCTGTCCGTGCCGAGCCTGTGGCGCGAGACCCCGGCGCCGTACGGGCCGTTGTTCCTGTGGCTGGGCAGCTGCATCTCGCGGCTGACCGGGGACAACATCGTCGAAGCCGTGCTGTTCCACCGGCTGCTGGTGATCGTCGGTGTGGGCCTGATCGTATGGGCCACCCCACGTTTGGCGCAGCGCTGCGGAGTCGCCGAGGTCAGCGCCTTGTGGCTCGGCCCGTGCAACCCGCTGCTGTTCATGCACCTGGTCGCAGGCATTCACAACGAGGCCCTGATGCTCGGCCTGATGCTCACCGGCACCGAGTTCGCGCTGCGCGGCGTCGAATCGACCAGTCGACTACTCCCCCAGCCGCTGCACAGACCGCGCGACCGCGCCGACTGGGCGCAGTGGCAACCGCTGATCATGCTCGTCCTGGGCACCGTGCTGATCGCGATGTCCTCCCAGGTCAAACTGCCCTCACTGCTCGCGGTGGGCTTCGTCGCCATGGCGCTGGGCTTCCGCTGGGGCAGCACGATCAAGGCCTTCCTGCTCGCCAGCGGAGCGCTGACGGCCATTTCGGTCGCCGTCATGCTGGTCGTCGGATGGGTCAGCGGGCTGGGCTTCGGATGGATCTTCACCCTGGGCACCGCCAACGTCGTGCGCTCGTGGATGTCCCCACCGACGCTGGTCGCGCTGGGGACCGGCCAAGTGGGCATCCTGTTGGGGCTCGGTGACCACACCACGGCCGTGTTGAGCCTCACCCGGGCCATGGGTGTGATGATCATCGCAGTCCTGGTGACCTGGCTGCTGCTGGCCGTCTTCCGCGGTCGGCTGCATCCGGTGGGCGGGCTCGGGGTCGCACTGGGCGCGACAGTGCTGCTGTTCCCTGTGGTCCAACCCTGGTACCTGCTGTGGGCAATCATCCCGTTGGCGACCTGGGCGACGCGGCCTGCCTTCCGAGGTGCCGCGATCACGTTGACCCTGATGGTCGGCATCCTGGGGCCAACGGCCAACGGCGACCGCTTCGCGCTGTTCCAGATCCTCGACGCCACCCTGGCCAGCCTGCTGATCATGCTGATCCTCATCGGCCTGACCTACCACCGGCTGCCTTGGCGCCCACTTCCCGATTCGAGCAACCCGCCCGGCGTCGGGGCCGCCAGCCCTCAGCCCCCGGAGGCCGACCCACCAGGGCCACCGGCGTCCAGGCCGGGGGCCTACGCTGAGTCACCGTGACGTCCCGTTCCGGTGCCCTCGGATCCTCCCGCGCGCCGTCGGCTGACGTGCCCGTCAGGCTGAGCGGGGTCAGCAAGCGATACGGGTCCACGGTGGCCGTCGACGGGCTCGACTTGGAGGTCGGCCGGGCCGAGGTCTTGGCGCTACTGGGCCCCAATGGAGCCGGTAAGACCACCACCGTCGAGCTGTGCGAGGGGTTCCTCCGACCGGACGCGGGCACCATCGAGATCCTCGGACTCGACCCCGTGGCGGACAACACGCGCCTGCGCGAGCGCATGGGCGTGATGCTTCAGGGCGGCGGCGGCTATCCCGCGGCCCGGGCCGGGGAGCTGCTGAACCTCATCGCGGCGTACTCGGCCGACCCGCTCGACCCGAAGTGGCTGATGGACATCCTCGGCCTCACCGAGGCGGCCCGCACGACCTACCGCCGGCTGTCGGGCGGTCAGCAGCAGCGGCTGGCCCTCGCCCGCGCGGTGGTCGGCAAGCCGGAACTGGTGTTCCTCGACGAGCCGACGGCCGGCATGGACGCTCACGCCCGCATCGTGGTGTGGGAGTTGATCGACGCCTTGAGGCGTGACGGCGTCACCGTCGTGCTGACCACCCATCAGCTGACCGAAGCCGAGCAGCTGGCCGACCACGTCGTCATCATCGATCACGGTGTCGCGGTGGCCAGGGGTACTCCGAGCGAGCTGATGCAGCGCGGCGCGGAGAACCAGCTGCGGTTCACCGCACCTCCGAAACTGGACCTATCCCTGCTGATTTCGGCGTTGCCGGAGAGCTACAAGGCCAGCGAGCTCGCACCCGGCGAGTACCTGGTCGAGGGGCACATCGACCCGCAGGTGCTGGCCACCGTCACCGCGTGGTGCGCCAGACTCGACGTGCTGGCCACCGACATGCGCGTCGAGCAACGCAGCCTCGAGGACGTCTTCCTGGACTTGACCGGACGGGAGTTGCGGTCGTGACGAATCGCTTTGCCCCTGGCACCTTTTCGCCGGACCCCCGGCCCGCGACGGTGAGTCGGATGCTGACCGCCCAGTTCGGACTCGAGCTCAAGCTCCTGCTGCGCAACGGCGAGCAGCTGCTGTTGACGATGTTCATTCCGATCACCCTGCTGATCGGCCTGACGCTGTTGCCGTTCGGCTCGTTCGGCACCAATCGCGCCGCGACCTTCGTGCCCGCCATCATGGCGCTCGCGGTGATCTCGACGGCCTTCACCGGCCAGGCCATCGCGGTCGCCTTCGACCGCCGGTACGGCGCCCTCAAACGACTCGGCGCCACGGCCCTGCCCGTGTGGGGCATCATCGCCGGGAAGTCGCTGGCCGTGGTGACCGTGGTCTTCCTGCAGTCGATTCTGCTGGGTGTCATCGGCTTTGCCCTTGGTTGGCGCCCGAGTATCGGGGGGTTGCTGCTTGGCGCGGTGATC
>JAHFVB010000388.1 GCA_023264755.1 Mycobacterium sp.
CGCCTCCTGGCTGCACGAGCCGGCGGGCGGCTACGCCTTCCGCTCCTGCAAGAACGTCGACGACCCGCCGTACCAGGTGGTCGTGGACATGAACTTCGCTGTACCCCAGGGTAATTCAGTGAGCTACCTCGAAGACGTCGCGACGGCGATGGGTCAGCTGGGGTGGACCGACACCCAGCTGACCACCGAGCACTTCGGCCGAAAGATGACCAGGGCGGGCCTCACCGCGGTCTTCCAGCGCAATCCCGAGCGCACCGACCTGGCGACGATGCGCGTCTACGGCCCGTGCCGCGTGGTCACCGACCATCACGCCGACGATCCGGTGTGGACCGAGCTCACCACCCGGCTTCGTCAGACCCGCTGACCGGTTAGCAGGCCACCGGGTGCGTTTCGCAGTAGGGCGTGGTGCCGGGAAACTTGTAGCGGTGCGTGGCGACCCAGCGACACCGAGCCCCTGAAACGGTGCGGTTTCCAACTCTCCCGTTCGGTCGAGCCGCGCCAGCAAGTCCCGGGCCCGAGTGCACATCCCGCACCTACCGTCGAAGTACAGCGTTCCCCTCATGGTCTCATCGTGCTCCGGGGCGGGACGGCCGTCCAGGTGGGCCGACTTCGCCGCCGGCGGCGTCGCGCCGGCGTGCCGCCATGCCTGCGAGCGCCTCGAACACCACCCGGTGCGCGGCGTTGACCGTCAGCTCGGCATGGTCGTAGGCCGGGGCGACCTCGACGACGTCGACACCCGCGACGTCGTGCTCGTAGCAGAGTTGGCGGACCATGCGGAGCAGGTCGACGCTGGTGATGCCGCCGGGCTCCGGGGTGCCCGTACCCGGGGCATGGGCCGGATCGAGCACGTCGATGTCGACGGACAGGTACAGCTTGTCCGCCTTGGCCAGGGCCTCGCCGACCGCGTCCACCATGACGGCCTTGAACCCGCGCTCCCAGATCTCCTGCATGGTGTGCCAGACCATGCCCTGTTCCTGCATCCACTCGAAGGTGTCCTGCGGCGGCCAATATCCGCGCAGTCCCACCTGTACGAAGTGGGTGCCGGGTACCGCACCGGATTCGATGAGCCGGCGCATCGGAGTGCCATGGCTGGCCAGGTTGCCGTCGATGATGTCGGCGGTGTCGGCGTGGGCGTCGAAGTGCACGATGCCGACGTTGCCGTAACCGTGCACGTCGGCCACCGCCGTCGCCGAGGGCCAGGTGATCGAGTGGTCCCCGCCGAGCACCACCGGCACGATGCCCCGCGACGCCACCGCGTGCACGCGTTCCTTGATGTTCTGGTGGGACACCTCGGTCATGCCGTGCGGACAGAAGGCGTCCCCGAAGTCCACGACCTCCAGCCAGTCGAAGATCTCCAGGCCGAGGTCCATGTGATAGGTGCCCGGCTCGTAGGCGGTGGCCCTGATCGCGCGCGGGCCGAACCGCGCCCCCGGTCGGTTGGTCGTCCCCACGTCGAACGGCGCGCCGACGATCGCCACGTCGGGTTGCCACGATTCGAGTTGCTCGACTTCGGTGAGGAAGGGCCGATGTCCGAACGTCGCCAGCCCCGAATGCGGCAGGTCGAGCTGCTCGGCCATCCCGGGTGGCAGCTCGCGCTGTGGCGCGGCGGCGTGGCGGTGGTCCCCGTGATGCCCGTGGTCGTGGCTCATGGGCTGACAGTACCGTCATCGCGGCCGTTGCGTCCTTGACCCGCAACGGAAGTCAACGCCTCCCGAAGTTTGGGCGGTAGCTCGCGCTTGGTCCAGTCTTCGGTCGAGACGACGACGTACACGTTGCGCCCCCGCACCGCCGCAACGTCGTCGTCCCCACCAGCGCGATGCCGGAGCACGTCGAAGCGCAACGCGAAGCTCGTGGTTCCGACGGATTCGCAACGCGTGACGACGCGGACCGCATCCTGCCAGCGGACGGGTGCGAGGTAGTCCAGCTCCGCGTGCACCACCTGCACGTCCAGACCAAGGGCGTGGAACTCGGGGAACGGTAGGCCCAGGTAGTCGAAGAAGGCGGTGGAGGCCTCGTCGAACCAGGTCAGGTAGTGGCCGTTGAAGACCACCCCCTGTTGATCGATCTCGGCGTAGCGCGGGACGATCGGCATTGCGAACGGTTCGGTCACCCTGACACCCTAGGATTCCGAGCGGCTTTGCCAGTCCGGCCCGGCCACTCCGGCCCGAAGGGTATGACGTGCAACTAGTCGCCATCGAGGACATCCGCGCCGCCGCCGAGCGCATCCGAGCGGACGTGGTGCGCACGCCCCTCGTGCCGGCACCGTGGGGTGATCCGGACCGCCCGCTGTGGATCAAGCCGGAGAATCTTCAGCCGATCGGAGCCTTCAAGGTCCGTGGTGCCTTCAACGCCATCGCACGCCTCGACGGCGCGGTCAGGGCCAGGGGAGTGGTGGCCTATTCGAGCGGCAATCATGCCCAGGCCGTGGCCTACGCGGCGGCGAGGTACGGCATCGACGCGCACATCGTCATGCCGCGGGAAACGCCAGCCGTCAAGATCGAGGCGACCCGAAGTCACGGGGCCGAGGTGGTGCTGTGCGAGGCTGGCCAACGCGAGCAGGTGGCCGACGAGGTGGTGGCCCGCACCGGTGCGGTATTGATCCCGCCCTTCGACCATCCCGACGTCATCGCCGGACAGGGCACCATCGGCCTCGAGATAACCGAGGACCTGCCCGACGTCGCCAACGTCATCGTGCCCGTCAGCGGCGGCGGACTGGCCTCCGGAATCGGTACCGCGCTCAAGGCCGCGTGCCCGCAGGCCAGGGTCTTCGGCGTCGAGCCGGAGTTGGCCGCGGACACCGCCGAGTCGCTGCGGCTGGGCCAGCGGGTCGATTGGCCCGTCGCCGACCGCAACCGCACCATCGCAGACGGACTGCGCTCGCAACCGTCGGAGCTCACGTTCGCGCACCTGCAGCGGGTGCTCGACCAACTGATCACGGTTTCCGAGGATCAGATTCGCTCCGCTGTAAGCGAACTGGCCTTGCGGGCCCACCTGATAGCCGAACCCAGCGGGGCGGTGGCGCTGGCCGCCTACCGACACTGCTCGACTCCGCCGGGCCCCACCGTGATCGTGCTCTCGGGCGGCAACATCGAACCCGCCCTGCTGAGTGAGCTGCTCGACGTGGGTTAGTGCACGCCCTCCATCAGCCGGCTGATCCAGCCGGACAGTCCGAAGACGACGATCCCCACCGCGATGGCGACCACTCCGAGGATCCCGAAGTAGGCGAACTCGCGGGCGGGGTCGTAGTACTTGGCCAGTACCCCCGACATCGAGGTGCCCAGTCCGACCGAGAAGAAGTACAGCGCCATCATCTGCGCCCGAAATGCCTCTGGCGCAAGCTGAGTGGTCACCGCCAGGCCGATCGGCGAGAGCAGCAGTTCGGACACCGCGAACACCGCCAGGACGCCCGCGACGAACAGTGCAGGTACTGCCTTGCCCGTCGAGCCCGCCATCGGCAGGAACAACAAGAAGGCCGCACCCATCCCCATCACGCCGTAGGCGAACTTGCGTGGAGTGGTCGGCGCACGATTTCCGAGCCGTGTCCACATCACCGCAAAGATGGGTGATAGCAGGATGATCCACACCGGCTCGATCGAACCGACCCAACTGGATGGGGCGGTCCATCCGAAGATCGACCAGTTCATCCGCTCGTCGGAGTACACCGCCAACACCGTGAAGAGCTGCTGAAAGAGCGACCAGAACACGGCATTGGCGACGAAGAGCGGAATGAACGCCCGAACCCGGATCTTCTCGACCGGCTGAACTTTGGCGCTGGTCAACATCACGGTGAAATATGCGGCCGAAGCCAGCACGATGACCCCGGTCGTCACCTGAGACAGGTTGGCCAAGGTGACCAGACCCGTCCACATGGCCACCGCAATCAACCCGACGAGCCCGATTGCGGCGCCGGCATACCGAGCAATCTGGTTGTGTGGTAAAGGATTCGGTACGTGACGGCCATGTGAACCCAGGTTGCGCCGGAAGGCGACGTACTGGACCAGCCCCAGTGCCATACCGATGGCGGCCGCCCCGAACCCGTAGTGGAACCCGACGTGAGTTTGCAGCAGTCCGGTGACCAGCGGTCCGATGAAGGCGCCCAGATTGATGCCGAGGTAGAACAGGGTGAACCCGCCGTCGGCGCGCGCATCACCCTTGTCGTAGAGCGTGCCGAGCAGTGACGAGGCGTTGGCCTTGAGCGCACCAGAGCCGAGCGCCACCAGGGTGAGCCCCACGCCCACGCCGGCCAGTCCGGGCAGCACGGCCAGCGCGATGTGACCGAGCATCACCACGACGCCGCCGTAGAAGACGGTCCGTTCCATGCCGAGCAGCCGGTCGGCGATCCAACCGCCCAGCACCGTCGACAAGTACACCAAGCCGCCGTACGCACCCACGATTCCGGTGGCCGTCGCCTTGGGCAGGTCCAGCCCACCCTGGGTGACCTCGTAATACAGGTAGTAGCCCAGGATGGTCAGCATCCCGTAGAAGGAGAACCGTTCCCAGAGTTCGACTCCGAAGAGGTTCACCAGGCCGATGGGATGACCGAATATCGTCCTATCGACTCGGCGGTCGTCAGCCAGTTCTGCGTCCATGGCGCCACCCTTCCACGTCCCGCTACCGGTAACCCGCAGTTCGCCCGCCCCGGCGAGCCCGGAGTCGGGTAGCCGGGTAGTGTCACCGGGAAACGTGGATGACCACGCTGCCCTGATGTGCTTTCTTGAGCGTGGCCGCCTCGAGGTCCGAAGGGGTGCATGTGGACGCGGTGTTGGGCTTGTCGATGACCCCCACCTCCGTCGGTCTGGTGCTCGTCGAGGGACACGACGCCGACGGCGCCACCATGGATCACGACGCCTTCGAAATTCACCGCGGCGCCCTGCCCAGCTCCGAGCAGGCGACCGCCGCCGTGCTCCGAACCGAGGCCAGCGCCGCGAACCGCGGCATCCGACTCCATTCGATCGGAGTGACCTGGAGCGAGGACGCCGACCAGCAGGCCTCCATGCTCATGCAGTCGCTGTCCGATTCCGGCTTCGACAACGTGGTGCCCATCCGCCTTCCGGAGGCCACCGAAGCGCTCGCCCGCGGCATGGCCGAGGTCATCGGCTACGAGACGACCGCCGTGTGCGTCATGGAGCAGGAGACGGTGATCACGCTCATCGTCCATTCTGGTGGGACCGCGGACGGTTCGGTGCAAACCGCGTTCAATCACGCAATCGACGGTGACAAGAGTCTGATCAGCTGGCTCAGCTCGGTGTTCACCAAGGCGGACTGGCA
>JAHFVB010000389.1 GCA_023264755.1 Mycobacterium sp.
TACGGCGACCCCGAGGGCGCCCACTACGAATGTTGGACCATGCTCGGCGCGTGGGCCGAGCAGACGTCGCGCCTCGAAATCGGTGCGTTGGTCACGTGCAACTCCTACCGCAATCCCGAACTGCTGGCCGACATGGCCCGCACCGTCGACAACATCTCCGGCGGACGGCTGATCCTGGGCATCGGATCGGGTTGGAAGGACCGGGACTACACCGAATACGGATACGAGTTCGGCACCGTCGGCAGCAGGCTCGACGACCTCGCGGCCGCGCTCCCCCGCATCACCGCACGGCTGGCCAAACTCAATCCGGCACCGCTGCGTGACATCCCGATCCTGATCGGTGGCCAGGGCGAACGCAAGACACTGCGCCTAGTCGCCGAGCACGCCACCATGTGGCACGGCTTCACCACCGCCGAGACCTATCCCGGCAAGGCCGAGGTGCTCGACCGGCACTGTGCCGACCTGGGCCGCGACCCGGCAACCATCGAGCGGTCCGCCGGTGTGGAGAACACCGGCGGGGTGGCCCGCGGAGAGGGTCGAGATGCGTTGCTGGCCAACGCCGAGGCGCTCGTCGGGCTCGGCGTCAGCCTGCTGACGGTCGGCGTCAACGGACCGGACTACGACCTGAGCACCGCAGAGGCTCTGTGCCGCTGGCGCGACGAACGGGCCGGCGGCTAGTCCCCGAATTGGGCTTCCCACGAAGGGTTCCGCGTGAGACACTCCACCCGGAATGCCGAAGAACTACGGGGTCAAAGAGAAGGACCAGGTCGTCTCCCACGTCGTGAACATGGTCCTCACTGGCAAGTTGCGCTCCGGAGATCGGTTGGACCGCAACGAAATCGCCGCACAGCTGGGGCTCAGCCGAGTTCCCGTGCAGGAAGCCGTCATTCAACTCGAGCATGATGGCCTCGTATCGACCCGCTATCACCGGGGCGCCTACGTGGAACGCTTCGACGAGAGCGTCCTGCTCGAGCATCACGAGTTGTACGGCGTACTCAGTGGCACCGTCTCCGCCCACGCCGCCTCCGCGCCAACCCCTGAATTCCTCACCGCGCTGGAGAACGTGCTGACGTCCTTGCGCGGCAACGTCGCACCGCGGGTCTTTCACGACAACGCCAGACACTTTCGCAAGACGGTCAACGACGCATACGCCGGCCCGCGGTTGCGCGCCGCGATTCGGGCCGCGCAGATCTTCATGCCGCCGGCCTTCTGGGCGACCCAGCAGCGCGGCCAAGACCAGTTACTCGAGTTCTACGAGGCAGAATTCGCCGCACTGTCCGACCGCGACGCCGAAGCGGCCAGGGCGGCCTGCGCCGGGCGGGCCGAACTGATGGGCCGAATCATGGTCGCCGAACTGATCCGCCGCCGGGTGCTGGGTCCAGGGTCGAACCTGCTGGCGCCGCCCACCGGACACTGAAGTCGACCGCACCCTCGAGTCGCCCGCCGCACCGCAGCCTGAAGGTCGCCCACCGCACTCGGGATGAGCACAAGGGTTCGACTCAGCGGTAGCTACCGCTACGTTGCGAAGATGACTCGGTTACTCAGGGCGGCCGCGAGCACCCTGGCGGTTCTGCTGGTCGTCATGATCGGATGGGCCCCGCCGGCCGGCGCCGATGGCGACCAGTGCGCGCCACCGGGCCAGCAGAGCGCCAGCGCGCTACCGACCAACCTCGCGTCGGCGGCCAAGGGGCCAGGCGCGGACAAGTACACGACTCCGGGCGTCGAGCCACTCGATTCGGTGAACCGAGACGCACTGGGCCTGGGCAGCCCCGGAGTGCTGACCGTCGGCACGCTGTCCGACGCGCCACCGAGCATCTGCATCGACTCCGCGGGTCGGTTCACCGGGTTCGACAACGAACTGCTGCGCGCCATCACCGACAAGCTCGGGCTCAAGATCAACTTCGTCGGCACCGACTTCTCCGGCCTCCTCGCGCAGGTGGCCTCCCGGCGCTTCGACGTCGGCTCGTCCTCGATCACCACCACCGACGCCCGGCGCCGCACGGTCGGCTTCACCAACGGCTACGACTTCGGCTACTTCGCGCTGGTGGTCCCGCCTGGCTCACCCATCACCGGCTTCGACAAGCTGGCCGCGGGCCAACGCATCGGCGTGGTGCAGGGCACCGTCCAGGAGGCCTACGTCGTCGACACCCTGCATCTGGACCCGGTCAAGTTCCCCGACTACAACACCGTCTACGCCAGCCTGAAGACGCGCCAACTCGACGCCTGGGTGGCGCCCTCCCAGCAGGCCGTCGGCACCGTTCGGGCGGGCGATCCCGCGCAAATCGTCGAGAACACCTTCAGCTTGGACAACTTCGTCGCCTACGCGGTCGCCAAGGAGAACAAACCGCTGATCGACGCGCTCAACTCCGGACTCGACGCCGTGATCGCCGACGGCACCTGGGCCAGGTTGTACTCCGACTGGGTTCCGCGGGCCTTGCCGCCCGGCTGGAAGCCCGGCTCCAAGGCCGTGCCCGCACCGGTACTCCCCGACTTCGCCGCGATCGCCGCACACCAAACCCACGCGGCCGACAACTCCGGGGTGGCCCCGAAATCCATCCTGCGGCAGCTCAAGGAGTCCTTCCTGGACTGGGGGCTCTACCAGAAGGCCATCCCCGACCTGTTCCGGACCGGGCTGCCCAACACGCTGATCCTGACCGTCAGCGCGGCCGTGATCGGCCTCGCGCTGGGCCTGCTGTTGGCGGTTGCCGGGAGTTCGCGGGCCCGGTGGCTACGTTGGCCGGCCCGCGTGTACACCGATGTCTTCCGCGGACTGCCCGAGGTGGTCATCATCCTGATCATCGGACTGGGGATCGGGCCGATCGTCGGCGGACTCACCAACAACAACCCCTACCCGCTGGGCATCGCGGCCCTCGGTTTGATGGCCACGGCCTACATCGGGGAGATCCTGCGCTCGGGCATCCAGAGTGTCGAGGCCGGTCAACTCGAGGCCGCCCGCGCACTGGGTTTCAGCCATTCGTCGTCGATGCGCCTGGTCGTCGTCCCACAAGGCATCCGCCGGGTGCTGCCCGCCCTGGTCAACCAGTTCATCTCGCTGCTCAAGGCCTCGTCGCTGGTGTACTTCCTGGGCCTGATCGCCAGCCAGCGCGAACTGTTCCAAGTCGGCCGCGATCTGAATGCCCAGACCGGCAACCTATCTCCGTTGGTGGCCGCCGGAATCTTCTACCTCGCGTTGACCATCCCGCTGACCCACCTGGTCAACTACATCGACGCGCGACTGCGGCGGGGCCGCACGACCACCGAGGCCGAGGACCCCCTGGCCCTGACCGCCACCCAGGAGCTGAACTAATGCCTTCCCCGGTTCAACCAGCCGCGTCCACCCGAATCGAGCCGGTCTCCCTGACCGGCAAGGACATTCACCTGGCCTTCGGGCCGAACCAGGTGCTGCGCGGCGTCGACCTCGACGTGCCCGCAGGCACCACCACCGCGGTCATCGGACCCTCGGGTTCGGGCAAGTCGACGCTGTTGCGGACGCTGAACCGGCTCTACGAACCCGACCGCGGCGACATCCTGCTCGACGGGCGATCGGTGCTCGAGGACGACCCCGACGCGCTGCGTCAGCGCATCGGCATGGTGTTCCAACAGTTCAACCTGTTCCCGCACAAGAGCGTGCTCGACAACGTCACGCTCGGGCCGCGCAAGCTCAAGAAGCTCTCGGCCGAAGCGGCCCGCGAGCTTGCGCTCGCCCAACTGGAACGAGTTGGGTTGCGGCACAAGGCCGATGTCCGCCCAGCCACACTGTCCGGCGGGCAGCAGCAGCGCGTCGCGATCGCCCGCGCACTGGCCATGTCGCCTCAGCTGATGTTCTTCGACGAGGCCACCTCGGCCCTCGACCCCGAACTGGTCAAGGGAATTCTTTCGCTCATCGCCGAGCTCAAGGCCGACGGGATGACCATGGTCGTCGTCACGCACGAAATGGGTTTCGCCCGGTCGACGTCGGACGCCGTGGTCTTCATGGACCGCGGCCAGGTGGTCGAGGCCGGGCCGCCGCAGCAAATCTTCGAAGCCGCCCAGACCGACCGCCTACGGCGATTCCTTTCCCAAGTGCTCTAATCCCGCTACATTCGGCTTCTGACAGTCGCCGACAGGTTAGACTGACAAACTATGGTGGATACCGAGCCCCAGGTCGCTGAGCCGCAGGTCACCGAGCTTGCCGGTGAGCTACAGCAGGTGCTCTCCAAGCTGTTCTCGGTGCTGCGCCGCGGGGACTCGCGCAACGTCCCCGAGGGCGGCGCCGACCTGACGCTCGCCCAGTTGTCGATCCTGCTGACCCTGCTCGACCAGGGCCCCATCCGGATGACCGAACTCGCCGCGCACGAGCGCGTCCGCACGCCCACCACCACGGTCGCCATCCGAAGGCTCGAGAAGCTGGGCCTGGTCAAGCGCTCGCGCGATCCCTCCGACCTGCGGGCGGTGCTGGTCGACGTGACCCCGCGCGGCCTGGTCCAACACCGGGAAGCCCTGGCTACCCGGCGGGCGGCGTTGGCCGCCATGCTCAGCAAGCTGAGCGTCGAAGAGCGCGCAACGCTGGCCAAGGCGCTGGCCCCGTTGGCTCGCCTGGCCGACCAGCCCCAGAGCTAGTTCACTACTAGTTCCCCGCTAGGTCACCGTTGGTTCACTGCTAGGTCACCGGCGCGAAACGACTGTCTCGCAACTCAATTCGCCGGACGACTAGCCCAGCCAATCCAGGACTGCGGCCGCGGTCCACGACTGCTGCATGCTGCCCAGCGGCTCTCCGGAGAACGGTTCGTAGTATTCGGCGAACGTGCCATCGCTGGCCTGGCGCAGCCCCTCGCGCCGCAGGATCATCGAGCGTTCTGACCACCCCCGCCGCGCGAAGCACCAAGAGAACAGCCACGTCATCACTGGCCAGACCGGCCCCCGCCAGTACTCCCGCTGGCGGAAGTCCCGCGACACCGGCGACGTCGAAGGAATCAACGCGTACTTGAGGTCCGGATGCCCGCAGAAGCGCGGGCCCTCCAGCAGCCGAAGCAGGGTGCGCTCCTTGTCGTGCGGAAGCCCCCCACACAGCAGCGGGGCGAACTGCGCGACCGTCTCGGTGGCCACCCAGCTGTCCGCTCTTACGTCGAAATCCCTTGCCGCACCGCTACGTTCGTCGGTGGTTGCGATGACGCCAGCCCGGAAGCGCTCCGCCCAGGAATACAGATCGCGCACGTCGGCATGCGGACGCTTGTAGTCCTCACCGATCTCGGCCAGCACCGTGCACGCCACCGACAGGATCGCC
>JAHFVB010000043.1:0-13262 GCA_023264755.1 Mycobacterium sp.
TCGTAGTTGCCCGCGACGTCTGGAGTGTGGGTCTTGGTGGGCGCCGTCCACTCTTCGAGGTAGGACAGTATCTCGGGGTCTTCGTCGTACAGCGTGCGCACCAATCCATGGGTGCGACAGCCGCGTTCGAGCCAGATGCGGCCGTCGCGTTCCATCAGGGTGGCGCTGAGGCGGACGACGTCCGCCAGCGGTCGTTCGGACGCGTCGTCGTGGCACAGCGGGCAGAACGCGGTGACATAGCGGTGAATTCGGTCGCCCCGCAATCCCATGCCGGTCACATCGAGTACACCTGCGGATTCAGGCCGGTGCAGATGCCGACCGTGAACAGCGAGGTCAGCGCCCAACCGATCATCAGGCCCAATCCGAAGCCTCGTGCGTTGGAATTGTGCGTGGCCAGCATCGCCCCGCCTGCGCCGAAGGCGACGAGGACCACCACGACGGCGGTGCCGATGATCCCGAAGTGGGGGCTGCCGGTGGAGCGCGAACCTTCGGCGATGAACCCCACGAACCCCACGACGAAGTTGAAGGCGAAGTACACGAAGCAACCGAGTACGGCCATCCCTGCCGAAATCTTGGGTCGCACCGGCTTGGGCGGTGGCCAGCCGCCCATCGGCTGCTGGCCGGGTGGGGGTTCCGGGGGTGGGAAGGTCATACGCGTACCTCCTCGGCTCTCGGTTCTCGACGATAGTAGCCACGGCGGTGACCGAGCCACAGTCGAACGGCCAGTACCGGCAGGGTGAACAGTAGAAACCACTGCGGCCGAGTGAGATTCAGCCAGACCACTTCGTTGGCTCGGAAGAACTCCACGACGAAGCGGAACGCTGCATAGGCCGCCAGGTAGATCACGAACAGCTCGCCCGGCCGGGTGACCCGGTTCCGCAGCCGCAGCAAGACCACGAAGGCCAGGAGTTGGAAGGCGATCTCGTAGAGGAACGACGGGTGCATGGCCTGCCCGGTCAAGCAGGCCGGGCATTCGGGTGTCGAGGCCGGGGCGTGCACTCCCCACGGCATCGTGGTGGGGCGGCCCGGTGCCTCGGTGAGAAAGCAACCGATCCGGCCCACGGCCATCCCGAGCGCCACCGCGGGTGCGAACAGGTCGCCGGTCTTGCCGCGGTAACCGCCGAGCCGCTTGGCGATCAGCACCCCGACGTACGCCCCCGCCAGCCCGCCCAGAATGCTCTTCGAGCCGAACTGCCAGGCCTGCGTCAGGCTGGGGTTCGAAGCGAAGTCGAGGTGTTCGGCCCAGCCCGACAGTCGCATGCCGACGGCGCCACCCACCAAGGCGCCCGCGACTGCCACCAGCGACTGCTCGTTGACGGCCCCGCGGCGGCGGGCCTCGAAGAAGAACACCACCGTTGCCGCGAGCACGCCGAGTGCGATGAACGTTCCGTGCACTGGCACGGTGAGAAAACCCCAGTGCCAAAGCGGATACATCCCGCGGAATCTAGCTGCTGCGTGCTACCCGCCGCAATCCCGTGTTTGCTCCGATGCCCAATTGGGGCGGCCAGTGGGCAACGCGGTCGGCCTTCGGTGACGTGCACGCGGAGTCGTCGTGAACATAATGTGCGCAATCTGGCGGTCACGTCACAGGGCCCGGACGATGGACGTGACATCGCCGAGCGAAAGGTCGCACGCGTGACAGCTTCACCGCAGGTAACGGAGCGAGTCCGTAAGCCGCACTGGTCCCTGGCTCGGACGTGGCTGTTGCAGCCGGGGATCCCAGCCGGGCGCGACGCCTACGACACCGCAGTCGCCAGTAGTGCCGATGCGGTCGTGCTCGACATCGAGGATGGACTGCCAGACGTGCAGAAACCCGCCGGTCGCCTGGCGGTGGCCGAATGGCTTCACGCTGGGGCGCGGGCCTGGGTACGGATCAACAGCACGAGCACTCCGGAGTGGTCGGCCGATCTCGACGCCGTTTCACGAGCCCCGGGACTCGCCGGCGTCATGCTGGCCAAGACCGAATCCGTCGACGACGTCGGCGCCACCGCCGCCCGGTTGCCCGCCGGCACGCCCGTGGTGGCGCTGGTCGAATCGGCCCTCGGCGTCGAGTCGGTCTCCGACATCGCCAGGACCCCATGGTGTGCACGAATTTCATTCGGAGTCGGTGACTTTCGCCGTGACACCGGGATGAGCGAGGATCCGTTGGTGCTGGCCTACGCACGGGCCAGGCTGGTGATCGCCAGTCGCGCTGCGGGACTGCCCGCGCCGATCGACGGACCAACCTTGCGTGCTCAGACGCGCCACCTCGCTCGCGAGACCGCGGTGGCCAAAGCGGCTGGGATGACCGGACGGCTGTGCCTGGACCTCGAGCACGCCGAGACGATCAACAGGCTGCTCAGCCCATCCGCGCTGGACATCGACGAGGCGCGGGGCACGCTCGCCCGCCTCGACGCACCGTCCGGACCCTATGACGGCAGTGTCGGGCCCACGCGTGCCCGCGCCGAAGCCGTCCTAGACCTTGCCGAGAAGCTCGGGCTCAGCTGAGCTTGGTGCCGGGTGGACCGCTGGTTCCCGAATCGCGCAGGGTGACCACTGCCTCCCATGGCCCGAGCGTCGTCCCCGAATGAGGGTGAACAGTGCGGCTCGAGAGGATCGGGCTGCCGGTGTGTTCGATGGCGACGTCCCGGTCGGAGAAGTTGGCTCGCACCCGCAACGGCCCGCTGTCGAACTCCCAGCTGTCCTTGGCGACGCTGATCTCGCGGTAGCGGGCGGCCGGGTCGGACAGGTGAATTCGTCTGGCTGAGATCAATTTTCGTACTAGAGCCAGCTGGGAGCCGGGATCGTGGGACTGGTCGGCAACGTTGTGCTCGGTTTCGGGGTGGATGGGCAGCCAGGGTTCGCCCGCGGAGAAGCCGCCTCCCTCGGACGCGTCCCAACGCATGGGGGCGCGCGCATTGTCCCTGGCCCATTGGCCGTTCAGGTTGCCTGCCGTCAGCGGGTCGCGGTGCAATGGTCCCGGGATGTCGCTGTCGATCATTCCGAGCTCGTCCCCGTAGTACAGGACATAGGTGCCGGGCAGCAGCGCGACGATGGTCTGCGCCAGTCGCGCTCGCCGCGGATCGCCTGCGCCCCATCGCGTCGCTGCTCGCGATACATCGTGGTTGGAACTCGCCCACACCATGCAGGCACCTTCTGGGAATGCTGCCACCGAGTCGGCGACGACGCGAGCCAGTGCGGGTGCCTCGAACGGCGCGAACAGGAAGGGAAAGTTCAGCGCCAGTTGTAGTTCGTCGCCGTCGCCGTCGCCGTCGCCGTAGTACGGGGCCAGCTCGTCGACGCGGGACACCCACGTCTCACCCATCAAGAGTCGTGATTGCTCGCGTGACTCGGCCTGGACCCGCCACCTTCGGTACACGTCGTGGACTTCTGGCTGGTTGAAGTTGTAGACGTGCTGGATTCCGTAGCGGCCCTGAATCTCGGTGTCCCCGATGTGGGCGCGGGGATGAGAAGGATTGTCGCGCAGCAACTTGTCGTGATAGAGCCCGTTGGCGACGTCGATGCGGAATCCTGCGACTCCGCGGTCGAACCAGAAGTCGACGATCCGGGCGAATTCGTCGTGGACGGCGGGGTGCCACCAGTTCAGATCCGGCTGAGTATCGAGGAAGTTGTGCAGGTAGTACTGCTGCGTGCGGTCATCCCAGGTCCATGCTGGCGCCCCGGTGTCGTCGACCCAGTTGTTGGGCGGCGTCCCGTCGGGTCGTGGGTCGGCCCAGACGTAGTAGTCCCGAAAGGGCGACAGTGGTGATGAGGCCGATTCGATGAACCACGGGTGAGCGGAGCTGGTGTGGTTGGGAACCAGATCCAAGATCACCCGGATGCCGTGGCCGGCGCACCGCGCGATCAGCGCGTCGAGTGTCTCCAAGGTGCCGAGGTCGGGGTGGACGTCACGGTAGTCGCTGACGTCATAGCCCCAGTCGTGATCGGGCGAGGGCATGATCGGCGACATCCACAGCGCGGTGATGCCGAGTTCGACGAGGTAGTCGAGCTTCTCGAGCACGCCGCCCAGGTCGCCATGGCCGTCGCCGTCGGAGTCCCGAAACGACCTGACGTACGCGTGATAGATGGTCGCACCGACCCACCACGGGCCCGTCACTGGTAGAGCTCGTTGAGCGCCAGACTCGTGGGGACGGAGACGAGGTGTGCCCGCTCGACGCCCTTGAGCCAAGGCTGGGCGACCATGAAGTCGTCGACGTCGACCAGATTCAGCCAGCAGCCCGTGGCCTGGGCGGCCTCGGCGCCCTTGGACAGGTCTTCTGCCGAACCCGTCGCGCGGCCCTTGGCGATGTAGTCCGTGGCCGTGGGCGACGAGCATCCGAAGTAGTTGACGCCGCCGCCCGGATCGAAGTTGATGTGCTCCCACAGGTAGGGAGTGGGGGCATCCGGAAGGCCCAGGTTCACCAGGATGTCCGGTGCCCCCGTCGGGTCGGTGATCCAGTTGAACATCTGTGCGGCGGGGACGGATTGAACGGTTGCCGTCAGGCCGGCCTGTCCGAGCTGGGTCACCAGGAGTTCAGCCACCTGTTGGTTGTCCGGTGACGAGGAGTCGTGCGCGATGACGACCGAGCGGGAGGCTGCGGGAAGCGCTGCGACCGCAGCCTTGAGCTTGGCCGGGTCGTGGACGATGTTCTGGGCCGCGTACTTCGGGTCGTTGATGTTGGCCGGGTAGATCTGTTTGGCCGCCCTGCCCCTGCCGAAGTAGGCGTTCGCAGCCAGTGCGTCGATGTCGACCGCCTGCAACAGTGCCGTGCGCAACTCGAGGCTCGACATCGCCGGCGTCTTGGGATTGACGTACATGTAGTCCGACATCGTGGTGGGCAGGGAGTAGGACGTGAACTTCGGATTGGCCTGGTAGGTGGCGACCGCGGACGACGGTATGTCGTGCAGGATCGCGGCCAGTGCACCGCTATCCAACTGCAGCTGCTGCGAAGACGTGTCGGCGACGACGGGAAGCTCAACCGTCGTGTAGTACGGCTTCTTGCCCCAGTAGTCGGGGAAGGCGGTGAGTTGATACTTGTCGCCGACCTTGGCTTCGGACAACACATAGGGACCGGTGCCGATGTCGTGTGTCGTCAGGTAGCTCTGTGCGTGATCGGTGCCTGCATTCGCGGCCAAGGCCGTTGGACTCAGCATCTTCGGGCCGTACGGCGAGGCGAGTTCGTAGAGGAATGACGAATCGGGAGCCTTCAACGTGATCGTGACGGCATAGTCCCCTTGTGTCTGAATCGAATCCACGTCCTTGACCATGTAGGCCGGGCCCTGATCGACGGCCGTGCGCCGGTCGAACGACGCCTTGACGGCATCAGCCGTGAACGGAGACCCGTCGTGGAACTTGACGCCTTGACGCAGTTGTAGCGCAAAGACGGTGTGGTCGGGCGACTCGGTCCAGCTAGTGGCTAGCGCCGGCGCGAGTTTCGGCGTGGCGGTGCCTGATTCGAAGGTGAGCAGACCTTCGTAGACGTTCGTGGTCAACAGGAGGCCCTGGGTGCCGTAGAACACGTCCGGGTCGGGTGGCTGCCCGGGGTCCTGGAGGAACGACAGGTTCAGGGTGGTGCCCACCGGAGCCGCATTCGGGGTACCGGACTGGTTCGAGCCGCAAGCCACGACGACGAGTGCGGTCGTGCACCCTGCCGCGAGGACTGCGGTAATGCGACGGCCCAGGCCTCGTGATGCCATGCGCGGGATTCTCCTTCGGTGTGGTCCGAGCTCGCGAACCGTCGCAAGCGCTGGGCTGGGGATGATGAGGTAAATCGATTAACCTCATCATCGATCGACCGTCCGGTGCTGTCAACCGCTGGCGGGAACCGGTGACGTCGCCGCTCGAGTCGAGGACGTCGAGACCACGTGGTGATGCGGTAGGTTTTGGCGGTGGTGACGATGAAGGACGTCGCATTGGCCGCAGGCGTTTCGGCGGCTACGGTGTCGAATGCCTTTCGTGGGCGGACGGCCCGACTATCCGAAGCGCAGCGGCTGCACATCTTGGATGTCGCGAAGGAACTCGGCTACCACGGACCCGACCCGACCGGAAGCGCACTACGCACCGGCGTCGTCGGGGTGATAGGCGTGATGTTCACCGAGACACTGTCTTTCGCGTTCGACGACGCATCGGCTGTGCTGATACTCAAGGGCATTTCGCAGGCTGCGGAGCGCGCCGACGTGTCACTTGCCTTGTTGCCCTTTCCCCCGCTAGCAGCGGGTGAGCAGCTGTCCCTGCGGCGGCAACGCGATGCGTCCGTGGTCAGGCGGAGTCTGGTCGATAGCTTCTTGGCCTATTCCATGCCAGACGACCATCCGGCGGTCCTGGCGGCCATCTCGCGGCACGTGCCGACCGTGGTCATCGACGCGCCGTTCCACCGCGACGTTCACTACGTGGGCATCCGCGACCGCGAAGCCGCGCGCGGAGCAGCCGAACACCTCGTGTCGTTGGGGCACCGAAGATTCGCCATCCTGGTCGACCGACTGGCCCCCGACGGCCACCGTGGATTCGTGACGCCTGCCCGGCTCAAGGCCACTCAGGAGGCCGTCCCCCGGGAGCGGCTTCGTGGCTATCGCGCCGCACTACGGGCGGCCGGAATCGATTGGAACTCCGTCGACGTCTACGAGGCGGGAGGTCTGACCGCACCGCTCTTTCACGCCGCTGCCGAGGCGCTTCTGGATTCGTCCGACGCGACCGCCATTCTGACGACGAAGGACGAACTGGGCCTGGCGGTGCTCCGCGCCTGCCAGCGGCGCGGCATCGCCGTTCCCGACGAGCTGTCGGTGGTGGGCTTCGACGACGTCCCGGCGGCGGCCGCGGCCGGGCTCACCACGGTGCACCGAGACTTCGTCGACGAAGGCCGCGCTGCCGCGCAACTGCTGATCGACAACGATTCTCGGACACCGCCCCGCAAGATGCTCTTTCCGACGTCGTTCGTGGAGCGGCACTCGACCGGGCCTCCAGCTGGAGTGCGCAAACGTGCGAGGGGACGCTAACCGAGCTCCTTGGACAGCTTTAGCCTGGCGACGAGCAACAGCATGTCCAGCGCTTCCGGTTCGATGCCCAGACGCCGACACAGTTCCTCGTCGCCGACGCCGCTGGAGCGCAGCCGCAAGGCCAACGCGTGCACCACCGGCAAGCGGTCCAGCGCCGCTTCCACGGCGTCTTGGTCCTTGGCGTCCACGCCATCCAGTGTCGGCCGTTGTCGACGTGCGGTACGCGTGATGGGCTACCTAACCTTGCTCACCGGAACTCGGCGGTAGTTGACCGGACTCGATGATCAGTCGCGCCAGTTCCGCTCGACCGCTCAGCCCCAGTCGGGTGAACATTCGGGCCAGGTGGCCTTCGACCGTACGCACCGACAACACCAGGTGCTGCGCGATTTGCTTGCTGGACCAACCCCGCGCGACGAGCACGGCCACCTCGCGTTCGCGGTCGCTGAGCTGTAGCGGCGACGATGACGCCGTAGTGGCCAAGGTGCGGGCCCCGCATTCGCCGACCAGTCGGCTGGCGCGGGTACCGGCCGTCAGGGTGGCCCCGCGCCGGGCTTGACGGCGGAACTCTCGAGCGGCGTGGGCGGCCGCATCGGCTGCGGCGACTCGGTCGCCGATTGCCTCCAGCTCCGCCGACACGACCATCAGGGCGTCGCCGTCGTGGCGTGCCAACGCCGTCGCCCATGCGGTCACCGCGGCCACCCGCGGCCCGCTCACCACCGCGGTGAGTTCGACCAAACGGGATTCATGACCGTGGTCGCCGAACTGGATTCCGGCTTGCCGGCACATGACCTCCCTGGCGTACTGCTGACGAGCGTGGGCGAGGTCGCCGGCTTGGCTGGCCAGCGACTGCGCGCTGGTCGTGTGCCCTTGCGCGGCGGCGACCCAAGCGGCGGCGAGCAGGTGGTCCGGTTCGAAGAACCTGAAGGCCGGGTGGCGGGCCCCCTCGGCCTGTTCGAGCGCGGCCAGCGCGGCGTCGGTGTCGCCCGAGCGCGCGAGCGCTTCGACGTAGTGGACCATGAACTGATAGGACATGCCGTTCGCCCGGTAGGGGACGCCGCTGTCGTTCTCCAGCAGGTCGAACTCGGTCAGCGCCTTGCGCAGCAGACCGACTGAGCGGTCGAGCTCGCCGGCGTAGAGCGTGGCCATACCCAGGATTGCCGAGGCCACCGACCGGCTGATACCGGGTAGGTCCGCGCACAGCTCGAAATTGCGCTCCGCGACGTCCACGGCATCGGTGACGTATCCACCGAACACCATTGCAGCCGAGTGAAAGTCGACTAGCGGGACCGCTTGATAGGCGACTTCTGGGGCGGCCGCCGCCAAGGCCGCCCCGGCCTGGGCGTACGTCGTGGCCTCCATGGGCTGGCCGAGATCGCCCAGTCCGATCGTCAATGCCCAGATCGACAGCAAGGCGGGTAGTGGAGCTAGCGCGTCGCGGTCGAGTGCCCGGGCGACCTCCACGGCCTCGGCTGGTCTGGCGGCGGTGGCCAGCTGCAGCGCACGGAACGCCTGAAGCGCGGCCGCCACCGTCCCCGTCTCCACCGTGAGAGCGCGATCCACGAACTGCCACGACGAGTCGGGCTGTCCGAGGATGAACTGGAGGTTCGTCGCCCACAGCTGGTAGACGTTCGACCGGACGTCATCGGGGAGCGCCGCCAGCTGGAGCGACTCCAACTCGACGGACGCTTCCCGCCCTCGGTTGAGCAGAATCAACATTTGGATGCGCAGCAGGGTGACCTCGACCCCGCCGCCGGCGCGGCTAGCGGCCGCGGCAAACCGTTCGGTGAGCTCGAGGTCGAGCCGGGCGATGGCCGTCCACGCCGAGGCGACGAGAACGTTCACCTCCGGCGGAAGGTCCGACTCCAGCCACAAGAGGCCAATCCGCACCGGATCGACCGGGATGGCATTGCCCGCCATGGCCTTGGCCAGTTGGCCCCGCAGCCGGCGCAACCGTACGTAGCCGCAGTGGGCCCGTCGAACGTCCCCGAGCGGATGCCCGACGTGGACCACTTCGCCGGACGTCGGACTGGCCGACACGGAGATCAGCCCGCGCCGCTCGGCGTCCTCCACCGAGTCCGGACCGGCCAGCGCAGCCAAGACCGATAGCTCCACCGGCTCCCCCACGACGACGGTGTCCAAGACGTCGAGGACGGGTGACGGCGCGGCGCCGATGTGTCCGTGGACGACGTCGTCGAGGGTCGGCGACACCACCAACGTGCCTTCCCACGACCAGCGGCCGTGGCGCATGGCCAGTCGGCCGGTCGCGACCTCCTGCTCCACCACCTCGCGCAGGAAGAGCATGTTCCCGCGGGTGAGATCCCAGGCTCGCTGAGCCGCGTCGTCGGCGACGGGTCCATGCAAGGCCGCGGTGAGCAACTCGCGACACTCTCGCTCCGAGAGCGCTTGCAAGTCCAATCGAGGGAGCGGCCCGTCCTTCCACAGTGACGTCACCGCATCGGGTGGCCGCTCGCCGGTCCGAATCGCCGCCAACACCTTGGCCTTGCCGCGAACCGCCAACTGCTGCAACACGAAAGCGGACAAGTCATCGAACAGGTGCGCATCGTCGGCGACGACGAATACCGGTGCGCCGTCCACGCCCGTCGCGACCGCCTCGATGACGTGGCCCACCAGGCTGAGCGGATTGCCGTACGCGAAGGGCGTCCACTGACTGAAGGCGCCCAACGGGATCGACCGCGCCGCATTGGTGCCCAGCGCCCACCTGACGACGAAGCCCCGCTCCGCCGCGGCTGCCTCGTGAGCCAAGCGAGTCTTGCCCACCCCCGCGGGACCCGCGATCACCATCCCCGCATCATCGCCAGCGTTCAGGCTGTTGATGATGACGCCGAGCTCCTCGGCTCGGCCCGTCAACGGCCACTCCAACATCGCAGTTCAGGCGCGGAATTCCACGCCTTCACACCCCCTCCCCCGCGCTCATCATTCCGCCTCGGAGCGCCGCGCGCCTCCTTCTTTGGGAACATTCCGCGCCGACATTGGCCTAGCCGGCCCTACCCGGCCATGAGCGGCGCCGACGTGGTCGTGCTCGAGCGCATGGCCGCCCGGTGACTCAGGGCGTCGACGCGACGTGGTCGGCGCAGTCCACCCTCAGCTCCGCAACGGCCATCGGGGCGTCGTAGAACGTGCAGTGGTACCTGCGTGGCTGATCGGGGATCGTCTGTAGCAGGCCGCAGGTGCTGCATGCCCGGCTGACCGGTAACAGCCCTCCTTCGTGGAGGCGAGCCATCACCGCCAGCAGACTGTCCAACAGCTGTTCGGACTCGCGTCGATCGAGTTTGGAGGTGGCGACCTCGGCCGGAGCGGTCCATCGGTGCACCGTGGCGGCCGTCCGTCGGCCCTCGGCGGTCAGGATCAGCTGGTGAATGCGGCCATCGGCGGAATCACGCTTCCTGGCCACCAGGCCCTTGCGGACCAGTGCGGCGATCGCGTCACTTACCGTCGGCTCGGCGACGTTGAGCTCACGTGCTAGCGCGGTACTGCGGGCGGGCGGCGGC
Organism: Mycobacterium sp.; assembly: GCA_023264755.1. Classification (GTDB taxonomy): domain Bacteria; phylum Actinomycetota; class Actinomycetes; order Mycobacteriales; family Mycobacteriaceae; genus Mycobacterium. Next base: position 10,482 of record JAHFVB010000043.1, read on the forward strand.
GCTCCCACGTGCAGCCAGGCCAGCAGCCGTAGTTGCGTGCTGGAAAGCTCGTGTACTTCCGCCGTGCGCCTGGCCAGAACGTGTAGCGCATCCCCGATCCGGTCCAGTGCCCCAACGATTTTGGAGTCGAGGCTGCGGTGGCGTTCCTCATCGGTCTTCAGGGGTGCTCCTCGTTGAGCTTGCCGGTCGCCACATCGGATGCGAAACCGCGCGACGACACGTGTTTGGTGACGAACGGGCTGAGCTCGATTCGGCGCCACGCCTGCCGAACGGTCTGTGGATGTTAACCATCTGCTCCCCGTCTCACTGACGGTGAAAATCAGCTTGAGCGGAACACTTAGGAATCCTCGGCATCTCCCGGATTCTATTGACACTTCAGTCAAAACCAGCTGGCGGGCCCGCCCCAGGGCCCGCCGATGAAGAGGACGACCATGCCCAAACTCTCCCGCAGCGACTGGTACGACCTGGCTCGCGACACCAACTGGACGTTCCGCTACGTCACCGAGGAGGAGGCGTTCCCCGAGGCGCTCTCCGGTTCGCACCGCGTGTCGGCCGAGGGCTGGCTCAAATGGGACGAGCCCTACAAGATCGGCTACCGCGAATACGTCCACAACCAGGTCACCAAAGACACCACCACCTACTCGCTGAAGAACGCCATCGGGCGCTCCAAGCTCTTCGATTCCCTGGACCCCGGCTGGAAGTCGGTGATCGTCGCGCACTGCGGGGCGATCACCATGCCCGAGTACCTGGCCTCGATCGGCGAGGCCCGGATGGGCCGGTTTGGCCGGGCCGCCGCCTGGCGCAACACCGCGACCTTCGGCACGCTCGAAGAGGTCCGGCACGGACAGATCCAGGCGTTCTTCCCTTACGGCCTGCTCGACAAGGAACCCCGCGGCGACTGGGCGCTCAAGGCGTTTCACACCAACGACTGGATCGTGCTGGCCGTGCGCTATCTGTTCGACGACATGTTCGTCGCCAACGACGCCACCTCGATCGCACTGCAGTTGACGTTCACCCTGGAGACCGGGTTCACCAACCTGCAGTTCCTGGGCATGGCCGCCGACGCGATCGACGTCGGTGACCTGGAGTTCGGCGCGCTGATCTCCTCGATCCAGACCGACGAGGCCCGCCACGCCCAACAGGGCGAGCCCACCATCAAGGTGCTGATCGAAAACGGTGAGAAGGAGTGGGGCCAGTTCCTCATCGACCACATGTTCTGGCGGTCGTGGCGGATCTTCGCTCTGCTCACCGGGTTGTCGATGGACTACTACACCCCGCTGGAGAGCCGGCGGATGAGCTTCAAGGAGTTCATCGAAGACTGGGTGGTCAAGCAGTTCGCCGACCAGTTCCGCGACTTCGGCCTCGACTATCCCTGGTACTGGCAGGAATTCATCGACGAGCTGACGTGGTATCACCACGCGATCCACCTCGGGGTGTGGAACTACCGCCCGACGGTGTGGTGGAACCCCGATGCCGGGGTGTCGGCCGAGGAGCGGTTGTGGCTGGAGGAGAAGTACCCCGGCTGGAACCGTGACTTCGGCAAGCACTGGGACGTCATCACCGACAACGTCCGCAACGGCGACGTCGCCGCCACGCTTCCCGAAACGCTGCCGATCACCTGCAACCTGTGCCAGCTGCCGATCGTGCGGGCCGCCGGGGTCATCGTCGGCGCCCACACCGACCCCGCGCCGCTGACCCATGTGCACGACGGCCGCAAGTACCTGTTCTGCTCGGAGCCGTGCCGGTGGATCTTCACCCAGCGTCCCGAACGTTTCGCCGGGCACCAGTCGCTGATCGACCGGGTGCTCTCCGGCGAGATCAGCCCGCCCGACCTCGGCACCGTGCTGGAGTACTTCGGGCTGTCGCCGGAGGAACAGGGGCGCGACGCCGACGACTACGCGTGGGCCAAGAAGAGCTAGGAGGAACTGACATGGCACTTCTTCCCCTGACCGCCCTGTTCGAGGGTGACATCCTGGAATTGCTCATCCCCGTCGACGACGCCGACACCGTCGCTTCGGTTGGCGAGCAGATCGCCCATCACGTCGTCGGACGCAGAGTGGCCCGCCAACAGGCTCCGATCAGTCTGCGGCACAACGGAACCGTGCTGGATCCCGCACTGGCGATCGGCGCAGCCGGAGTAGCGCCGCTGGATCACGTCGAGGCGTTCTATGACTAGCGCAACGTGGACCCCGGTCGCTACCGTCGATGACCTGTGGGAGGGCGAGGTCGGCGAATTCTTCGTCGGTGACCAACCGATCCTGTTGGCGCACTTGCGCACCGGAGAGATCCGGGCCTACGAGGGCACGTGCCCGCACGCGGGGTTCCCGCTCGCCGACGGCGAGGTGGCAGGGGACGTGCTGACCTGCTCGGCGCACAGCTGGGAGTTCGACCTGAACACCGGTGCGGGAGTGAACCCGCCCAGCTGCCGGCTACGCAGCTATCACGTGCGCCGCGACGGCGACCAGATCGCGGTACTGCTGAACGGAGACCCCATATGACCAGCGCAGAACCCAAGCTCGTCGGCCCGATCGTGCGCGGGTTCGATCCGGACATCGTGGCCGCTCTGACCGAAGCGATCAGCGTCGACAACCCCGAGGCCGACATCACCGTCGACGACCAGGCCGGCTATGTGCGCATCCACGCGCCGCGGTTCCTGCGCGTCACCCGGGCGAGCTTGGAAGACGCTGCCGGCGAACCGATTCCGCTGGCTTCACTGGAGCCGGCCATCGCAGGATTTGCCGGACGCATGCGCTATGTCGGCGACGACGAACTGCACTGGTT
>JAHFVB010000043.1:13272-15170 GCA_023264755.1 Mycobacterium sp.
AGGACTGACCATGACCGCAGCCGCACCTCGCCGGCTCAAGACCTGGAGCGTCGTCGGGGATACCCGCCGCAAGCCCACCGAGTACGAAGCCGTCACCGGCAACTTTCACTACCACTTCAACCGCACACCGGCGCCGTTCGACCTCGACCCGGGCAGCGAGATCAACCAGTGGTACCTCAAACACCGCGAGGGTTCCCCGCTGCAGGCACCTGACTGGGAGGGCTTCCGCGACCCGGCCGCGCTGAACTACCGCCGCTACATCGCCCTGCAGCACGAGCGGGAGGTGTACGCCGAGGGCGTCGTCGACCACTATGAGGCACTCGACCACGACGCCAAGCTCGACCCGGCGTGGGTGTCGGTACTGGAACGGGTGTACCTGCCGGCCCGATTCGCCCTTCACGTCCTGCAGATCACCTCGCTGTACGTCGGCCAGCTCGGACCCAGCGCCTACATCACCAACGCGGCGTTCTTCGGCGCCGCCGACGAACTGCGGGCGCTGCAGTGGATCGCCTACCGGGCCAAGTCCCTGTCACTGAGCCACGGCACCCAGCTGGCCAACACCGAATCCACCCGGCGCATCTGGGAGCTCGACGACGCGTGGCAGCCGGCCCGCGAAGTGCTCGAACGCCTGTTGCTGGCCTACGACTGGGGGGAGGCATTCACCGCACTGAACCTGGTGATCAAGCCGACGCTCGATGCGTTGCTCAAAGAGGCGTTCGTCGACCTGGCCAGCGCCAACGGGGACGGACTGACCGCTGCGCTGCTCCAGGAGGCTCGCGTCGACACCACGCGCAACCAGGCCTGGAGTGCCGCACTTGCCCGCTACGCCGTCGACCGCAACGCGGCCAACAGGGAAGTCATCGATACCTGGGCGACGCGCTGGCAACCACTCGCCGCCCGTGCCGTCGATGGATTGGCAGGTGCGTTCAGTGCGGCGCCCCATCCCATCGATACCGACGCCGTACGCGATCGAGTGGCCGCCTCGGTGGCGAAGTTCGCTGATTCGTGGAAGGGCTGACGCGCTTTCGAGGCCCTGCGCGACCGCGGGAAACCGGCGTGGTGTGCTCACCGTCGACGTAGGGTTTGGCGGGTGGACTTGCTGCTCGGAATCGACCTAGGCACCGGCAGCACGAAGGGCGTCCTCGTCGACAGGACCGGAGTGGTCCTGGCGTCGGAAACGATCGCCCACACGATGGAGTTGCCGCGGCCCGGCTGGGCCGAGGTCGACGCCGCGGAGCTGTGGTGGCGCGAAGTGTGCTCGATCAGCGCCGCGCTGACGGCGCAGCTCCCCCCGGGTGCCACGGTGGCCGGGATGTGCGTCAGCGGCGTCGGCCCCTGCCTGGTGTTGTGCGATGACGAGCTGCGACCGCTGCGACCCGCGATCCTCTACGGCATCGATACCCGGGCCACTGCCGAGATCGACTCGCTCACCGCCGAATTGGGCGAGCAGCAGATCCTGGACCGCGCCGGCACCAAGCTGTCGAGTCAGGCCGTCGGCCCCAAACTGGAATGGGTCCGCCGCCACGAGCCCGAGGTCTTCGAGCGGGCCACCGGCTGGTACGGCTCGAACTCGTACATCGGCGCCAAGCTCACCGGTGAGTACGTGATGGATCACCACACCGCGAGCCAGTGCGCCCCGCTGTACGCGATACGCGACTTCGATTGGAATCGCCAATGGGCGCAAAGAATTTGCCGACACCTGCCGCTGCCGCGACTGGTGTGGCCCAGCGACGTCATCGGGACGGTCACCGCGGCGGCTGCCGAGGCGACCGGGGTGCCCGTGGGTACCCCGGTGACAGCGGGCACCGTCGACGCCTACTCCGAGGCATTCTCGGTCGGCGTGCGCCGGCCGGGGGATCAGATGCTGATGTACGGCTCGACAATGTTCTTGGTGCAGG
>JAHFVB010000044.1 GCA_023264755.1 Mycobacterium sp.
AGCGCGTCAAGCTCGCCGCCTAGCTGCAGAAGCGCTCGACCGGCCGCACCGTGTACATCCTCGACGAGCCCACGACCGGCTTGCACTTCGAGGACATTCGCAAGCTGCTCAAGGTCATCAACGGGCTGGTGGACAAGGGCAACACCGTCATCGTGATCGAACACAACCTCGACGTGATCAAGACGGCCGACTGGATCGTCGACATGGGACCCGAAGGTGGCGGGGGCGGTGGGACGGTCGTCGCCGCGGGCACTCCGGAGGACGTTGCGGCGGTAGCGGAGAGCTACACCGGCCACTTCCTCGCCGAGCTGCTGTCGGTGGCGGCGCCGCCCAAGAAGCGGCGCAAGGTCAGCGCCTAGCCGAGCGGAACCTTCGCCAGGGGCGACGGGAAGCGTGCGTTGACCCGCACGCCGTCGAGCCATTCGGTCAGCTGGTCGGCCTTGCGCGCCAGGGCCTTGGCGGACTTGGCGTCGAGCTGCTCGAGCAGTTGCACGACGACTCGGCCGTCGGCGTCCTGACCCCAACCGCCGACGATCCGGCCGTCACACCACGCCGTCGGGCCGCCGTTGCCGCTGCGGTCGAACACCTTCCCCTGGTGTCCGCCGAGATACCAGTCGCGGTCCTGCCAACCCATGGTCGTCACGTCGAGCCCCGGCAGTAGCGCGCACCACGGTTCGGCCTTCGGCTCGACGTCGAGGTCGTCGGGCAGCAGGTAACCGGTGGTGCCGTCCATGTCCACTTCGACGGCGCCCACGTCGCGCAGCGCGGCCCGCGCCCACGTGAGGGTGTGGCCGAACCACCACTTGACGTCGTTCACCGTGGCCGGGCCGAACGTGCGCAGCCACGTCGTGACGAGCGCGGCCCTGGCGGCGTCGTGATCCACGGCCGTCGTGCCCGCCCCGAGCCAATGGGTGGCCGCGACCCACCGGGGGCGTGACGTCGTCCAGGTGCCCTCGTTGGGGCCGCGGACCAGCAGTCCCTGGGCGGCCAACGCGGTCAGCACCCGCGGGGCGATGGGAGTCGCTCCGCCCCAAGGCTTTCCGGGTGCCGGATCATAGGCGCCGGCGAGTTGGGGGAGCGCTGAACGCAACTCCCGGGCACTCGCGTGGCCGTGTTCGGTCACATGAGCGAGCACCGCCTCCGCAGCCTCGTTCAACCAGGTCTCGCCGTCGGAGGCGATACCCGCCGTCACCACGTCGGCGATCAACTTCCTGCGTTCGTTGTCGGCGACCCGGGTGCTGGCGGCGGCCTGCACGGCGGGCACGTCGCGCGCATCGAACACCCACAGCGTTCGTCGCATGGCGAGCTGCTTGACCACTGCACGGTCGGCGTAGAGCGCGGTCTCGAGGTCGGCGACTCCGAACCCGGCGAGCCGGGCCCAGAGCGAAAGATAGGGCGTGGCCGGGTCGGTGGCATGCAGGCCGACCAGCCGGTGGGTGAGCTCGACGACCCCGTCGTCAGCGGCCTCGGAGAGGAAGTGGCGGCGGGCCAGCCGATGGCGCCGCTCCTCGACCGAACACGACCGCACGCTCAGGCTTGGTCCGGCTCGTCGCGCATCGCGGCGCGGATTTCGGCCAGCTTCTCGGCAGCGGCCCGTTGGCGGGCCTCGTATTGCTCTTCGACGCTGCGCCCCTGCGGTGTCTCGGCGGCCAGTTCGGCGCCGCCGAGCGCGGCGCCGTAGCGCGTCTCGATGCGCTCGCGGGCGTAGTCGAACGTGGGCACTCCGGCGGCGGTGTAACCCGACTCGGTTCCAACGACCGGAACCGGGTTGGCCGGCTCGGACGGGGCCCGCACGACCTCGGCGGGAGGTTCGTCGGGTAACGCCACCTCGTCCACTACGACCTCGTCATCCGGGGCTGGGTCGGGCTGGGGATCGGACACCTCGCCAACGGTACGCCCGCCAATAGTTGGGATCGGTAGCAATTCCGGACCGCTGTACTCATCTCACGACGGCGCCATCGGGGCGACGCGGAGAACGAAGGGACAGTTCGATGGGAATTGCCAAGAATCGAATTCTGGTTGGCGGGATTGGCCTGATTGCCGCAGCCGCCGTATTGGTCGGTTGTTCGGACGACAAGGGCAGCTCGGCGTCCTCCACCTCGGCCGCAACGGCATCCGGGCCGGCCCAGGTCAGCACCGGCGGCAACACCTCGGTCAAGGTGGAGGGCCAGGATCTCGCCGGCGTGGATATGAAGTCGGTGACCTGCGTCAAGGCCGGCGGCAAGATCAACGTGGCGAGCGGATCCGCGGGCGGCCAGCAGGGCCTGGGCGTCGTGATGACCGACGAAGCCACCCCGAAGGTCGAGTCGGTGGGGCTAGTGGTGGACGGCAACGCGCTGGCGGTCGCCTCCATGGGCGGGGCCTCGACCGGGTCCGCCCAGGTCGCCGTCGACGGCAACAACTACACCATCACCGGTGAGGCGGTCGGCGCCGACATGAAGAACCCGATGGCGGGCATGATCACCAAGAAGTTCGAGATCAAGGTCACCTGCAACTGACGGGCGACTTCGCAGGTGGCGGGCGTGCACTGCACGTCCGCCACCTGCGGCCGTGGCGGCCGACCTATGATCCAGCCGTGTCGATCCCCGCCGAGTTGGAGCGCGCCCGCCGGCTGGCGTTCGCCGACGACGAGGGGGCGGCCAAGGAAGTGCTGCTCGCCCTGATGCCAGCGATCGAGCGCGCCGACCGCGACGATCAGATGCTCGAGGTCTTGGCTCAGCTCGGCGAGTTGTACCTCGTTCGAACCGCCTACGACGGCGTGCGGGAGGCGGTCCGCCGGATCCGTGACTGCGTGACCATCTACGCGGCGATCCTGGACGGCACGGCGGCCTCCGACGTGGCGGCGCAGTCCCGGTTCGGCGACGCCGAGACGCGGCACCTGGTGTGCCGGTACTCGCGCCGGGCGCAATTCCTGGAAACCGGGCTCGCCGCGGCGATTGGGGACCATGACGGTGCGGCCGCCGCGTTGGCTCGGCTCGACGGCATGGAGGCCGAGTCACCCGAGCTAGCCGACGAGTTCGGCTTCCTAAAGACCTACGCTCGCGTGCTGTGCGCGGCCGCATTGGGTGAAGACGATCTGCACGTGCGCTCGGTGCCGCTGTGGCAGCAGGTCATCGAGGACCTCGGCGCGCTGTCGGGCGACGGTGAGCGGACTGATCGGCTGTGGGTGACCGGTGCCCTCGGCTATGCCCGATTCTGCATCGAAACCGGTCGACTTGCCGAGGCCGACCCCTGGCTACGCCGCGCAGGTGCCCGCGCCGAAGCGCGCGGATGGGAATTGGTCACGGCCCGAACGCAGTTGGAACGTGCGACGGCCAGCTGGGCGCGCGGCGACCGGATGGGGACCGAGCACCTGGTCACGGCGGCATACCCGGTCATCGCCCGCTACGCACGCGCGGACGACGTGTCCAGATGCTGGTTCTACTTCGGTCTGACGAGGATGGCCGCCGGCGGCTTGCAGGCTGCCGACGAGTGCTGGGAGCACTCCGAACGGCACTGGCGCGAGCTTGGCAGGCCGTTGCAGATTCACCGTATTCTGCTGCAACGCAGCTGGATTGCCATCCTTCGGGGACGCTATGAGGAAGCCATCGGCATGGTCGAGCGCGCCCGGTCCTTGCTCGATTCCTGGCCGCGCAGCAGCTGGTTGGCCTATGCGCGGCTGGACCACCACCTCGGTACGGTGTGGCGTGCCGACGCCCTCGCAGACCTCGGCTTCGACGGGGCCGGCGACCCCGACGAAGATTGGTCGGCCGCCGAAGCGCGCTATCGGGAGGCGCTGGGCGTCACTCGGGCCGAGCCAGGAACGCAGCGGTATCGTCGTGCCCTCGACAAGCTCGCCCGAGCAGCGGACCTGAAGGTACCCGCCGCGTTGGCGGTCGATTCCGTGCGGTATTCCATCGCCGACGCCGAAGCCAGGTCGCAGTGGGCCACCTGCATCTCCGCGCCGTTGCTGGCCGGTGCATTCGCCGTGGCGTGGGAGTCGGAGCAGACCGACTTGATCAGTGCGTTGATCGAATACCACAGCGCCCGAGGCACCTTCAGCGCGGACCTGCCACCGAGCGACGGGCTCGAGTGGGCTCGGGTGGCCGTCGCGCCCGCGCCGATCGGCAACGTCGACGAACTGGCCCTGGTGGCCTCCGGGCCGGCGGCCGCGCCCGGTCCAGCGTTGACACGACTGGCCCCGCTGCCTCCATTGCAAATGGATCCCACCGGAGGCCTGCTACTCACCGACTACCGCGAGCTCGCGCTGCAGCGCTACGGGCAGCACGTCACCACCGCAGAGCCGGCGTGGTCGACGTGGCCCTGACCGAACGGCCGACGTTGGTGATGCGGTTCGCGGACGTCGGCACCGCGACCTATGCCAGCCTGCGGGTGGTCGGCCAACCCGCGCGCACCGTCACGTGGGTGGTGGAGGAACCGTTGGTGCTGGCCGCCCTGGAAGAGCTCGGCGATGCGTTGCCCGAACCCAAGACCGGGGAATCGGCGACCGAAGCCTTGGCTCGGGCCCTCGGAACCGGACCGCTGGCGCAACCGGCCACGGAGCTGTGGCTGGCGTATCGGCTGGGGGTCCTGCTGCTGTCCGACGCGGCCTGGCAGCTCCTGCTCGAATGCGTCGACTCGCCGCGGGCGGTGCTGTTCGTCTCTCCGAGTGCCCGGTTGGCGACGGTGCCGTGGGGTCTGCTCGCCGTGCCCGCGGTGCGGCCGGCGGCCGAGGACCTGGTCCGGGCCCGGGTCGCGGCCGTCACCCAGCAAGGTCCGAAGGCGGCGCGCATTCCGTGGCCGCACGACGACGTGCATTCGTTGACGGAGGGTTACCGCCTGCTGGAACTCGTCGAGGTCCTGATGGCGGTGCCCGCCAACATCGCGCACGGCCAGCGCTCTCCCGTCACCTGGGCGGACCGGGCGGCCCGGCCACCCCTGCTGGTGCTGGATCCGCGAGTGCCCAACCAGCGTCCGGACTCGACGCTCGGCTCCGTGCTGGGGCGGCCGGGGTCGGACACGGTGCTGGCGCAGCACTTTGGGCGGCTCGCGGAGCGGACGGCGGTGTGGCCCGAAGTCGCTGCGGCGGTGGAGTTGTTCCGGCGCACCGACGAGGACTGGGCCTGGCTGGTTGGGCGGCTCGGCGACGGCCCAAGTCGGCTGCTGTTCGTCGGCCACGCCACGGCCGCCGACAGCGGGCGGGCCGACCAGGCGGCGCTGCACGTGGCCGACGAGCGACCCCTGACGGCTTCGGACGTCATGTCGCTGCGCTTGACCATGCCTCCGCGGGTGGCCCTGCTGGCGTGCGCCTCCGGTGGCGACTACCGCTTCGACGAGGCCACCGGCCTGGTGGCGGCGATCGTGCTGGGTGGTGCCCAACTGGTCACCGCCACCTCGTGGTCATTGCCGACGACTGCGGGGTATCACAAGTTCACCCCGGCACCGTCGGGTGATCCCATGGCCGAGACCGTCATCGCGGTCGACGACGCTCATCAGAGGACGGACGCAGGTTGCGCGGTGAACGCATGGCAGCGCGCGCAGCTGCGCCGGTGGCGCGTCGGCGAGTTGGGGGCCAGTCCGATCTACTGGGCGGCCCTGGTCACCTTCGCCGTCGACGGGGTGCGATGAGGTCTTCAGCTGGGTGGTACGCAGACGGCGACCGCGGACTCGTCCCCGCGGCGGTAGTACGCATCGACGATGCCGCCCGGCGCGAGGTCGGGCAGTGCGGACGCCGGAACCAGGGCCAGCTCGTGCGCGGGGAACTGGCCGCCCTCGGGTCTGCTGACCATCAGGTCGAGCTCGACCTCGCGGAAGTCCTCGCGCGCCTCCCCGGTCGCCCGCATCGCCGTCACCACGCCGTGGGTTCGGATCCCGTGCCGGATCAGCTCGAGTTGGGCGCAGGTCACCAGACCCTTGCGGACCAACATCCGGTCGAAGGCCGACCGGACCGCGACGATGTCGTCGGCCAGCGAAAGCCGTTCGCGAGCTTCGGGATCGAAGGACACCAGCAACACGACTCCCGGTCGCAGCCCGGATACCAAGGGATCGTCGGGGAGCTGACGCAGCCGACCCACGAAGTGCTGGCCCGACACACTTTCGACCTCCACGGTGATCGGACCCGTCACGGTCCGTACCGTGCCCACCGCTACCGAGTTGCAGGTACGGGGTGCGGCACCGAGCCGCCGGGCCCGGTGCGGGGGGCGGCGCCCCGGGCGCGCCAACGCAACGCCGAAGGCAACGCACACGGGGATCATCAGCAGCAGCGACAGAGCTTCGGGCATGCCAGCATGGTCCGCCGGCGACTCGGCTACCGAACCCAACTTCTTGCTGGCCCTATCCTGGGCCGATGGACTCGGGGCCGCACGTGTTGACGACCGTCGGCGTCGCCAGGCCCCGCCGCGCGGTGATCGAGCAGGCGTGGCGGGCCATTGGACCCGGCGTCGAACTACTCAGCGGCGGCGACGGCGGTCCGTTGCGCAGAACCGTCAAGCGCATTCTCGACCCCCTGGTGTTTCGGCTGCGGTCCAACCCGCAGTACTCGGCACCCGTGCTCGAGCCAGAGGTGGCGGCGGCGCTCACCGAGCTCATCACCGCCCACGCAGACCAATTGCGTTCGGCCTCAAGCTGGTTCGCGCTGCTCAAGACGGCCCGCCGACGGCTGCGGATAACCACGGGCAACGCCCAGGAGCTCTACTTCCCGGTGTGCTTCGAGCTCGCCGTCACCAGAGGGGCGCCGTCGCCCGCGGACGGCGGCACCGCCGAGGAGGTGCTCCGCGAGTTACACGACGATCGGGATCGCACGGGTATCGAGCAGCTGAACCGCTACGTCGCTGACGCCCGGGTCGTCGCAGCACTGGCCGGCCAGCTCGAAGCCAGTTGGCCCGACGTGCGCCCCGGGACCACCATGGCGGGTCCCTTCCTCGCCGGCCTGGCCGCGGTGCTCGGTCCGGCCGAGGGTCACACCGCGCGGATGGCTCGGCAGCGGGTCTGGTCGGCGCTGATCGCAGACGCCACCCCGTACAACCTGGGGGCGCGGGCTCGTACCGAGTTCGCCGAACTGCCGTGGTCGATCGTCGAGGTCGGACTGAGTTCGATTGCACCACAACAACCGCCGCCGATTGTGGGTGGTTCGGATCGCGATCGTCCGCTCGACCGGGCCGTCGTCGACCGGGTGCGGGCCACCCTGCGGCGGGCGCTGGATCGAGGGGAGCTCCCCGACGTACCGCTGCTGTGCGCCGAGGAGGTGGACCGGTCCTGCGCTCCGTGGGGGCTGCTCTCCGAGGACAAACAGGCCACGCTGGTGGCGGGCCTCGAACTGGCCGTCGAGCTGGCGCCGCTGCGCGAAGCAGCCGAGCCGAAGTACGCTCTCGGCCGCCAGATTCAGGCCCGGCTGCGCAAGGAGGCCTACGTTCTGCACGCCCGGCGCTATCTGGCCGACGGCGTTGCGCTGCATCCCAGGCAGCGCCAGGTCGTCGACGACCTCGCCGCGTTCGCCCGCCCGTACACCAGCAGGTTGTGGGCCCGGCTGCATGGGCGCGACGTCTGGCAGGAGTCCTGCGCCGACGTGGACGAGGTTCGGGCCCTGCTGGACGGGGTCGCCCGCTCGGTCAGCCTCGACCATCGGCAGCGCATCCGGGCGATGCTGGAACAGGCGGTGGCACAATGAAATTGGTGGCCGAATCGGGCTCGTGGGGCACCGGCCCCATCGCCGCCGACCCGCCAGCGGCGGCGGTATTGGAAGTCAGTGGTGCCGTGCTGTCCTGGACGGTCGACGATCCGACTGGTCCAGGCTCCACCCATGTCGCCTTCACCGACGTCGAAGCGGCCGAATGGCTTTGGCGGGTGGTTGGGCAGGCTGGACACGTGGCGCTGCTCGCGGCCCTGGCCGGTCGGGTGCCCGAAGCCGGCCAAATCGTCGACGTCGCGGGAGTCGAACCGGCTCCGGAGCTGCTGGCGCCCCTGCGTCGGTTGGCCGTCGGGCACTGGCTACGGCGATGGTGGCCTGCGAGTTCTCGGGACGGCATCGTCAGTCTGGATGCTGCGGTACTCGACGGCGAGCTGGCCCTGCTCACCGTCGCCGCCCAGGACTACTTCACCGACGACACGTTCGACTCCGACGTCGCGGACTTGTTGCGGCCACATCGCGCGGCGCTCGCCGCACTGGTCGGCGACGGCGATCCCCGCGTCGCCGAACTGGCCAGGGCCTGCACCGAACTCGCCGACGACGTCGGCCTCGCGCGGGTACCCGAGTCGGCGCTGCCCGAACCGCAGGCGGCGCGGCGACGCGATGACTACGCCTTGGCGGCCGGGTCGGACTCGGCCGCGACCTCCGCCGAGCAGGTCGCCAGGGGAGTCGGCTCGCTGAATTGGACCGCGGTTCCGCCGGGAGTGTTCGACGCTGCGGATCGCACGGTCGACTGGGCGATCGAGCTGTCGGGAGCTACGGCCACCGCCGACGTCCGGGTGGCCATCAGCGCTCCCGTCGCGGGCATCGAGGTACGCCTGCGGGCCGGGCCCTTCAGCGCGGCCGGGGTGCTGAGCGCCGCGGGACGCGCCTCCCTGCCGGTAGTGGACGCGGCCGGTCGGCCGGTGCCGGAAGTGCAGGCCTGGAACCATGATTGGACGACCACGACGGTGTCCGTCGGGGCCGACGTCGGCGACTCGGAGGCGGGCGCCGACGTTCGCCGACGACTTCGCGACTTCGCCCGCGCACGGTTGGCTCGCCCGGCCGCGGACGCGTTTCTCGCCGAGTCGTTGGCGGCCGAATCCGACTACTGACCGAGGCGCTCCGCCGGCCGGTTCGGGGACGCGCGCGTCGACTCGGTGCGCCTTGGGGGCTCACGCGGCCCAATAGGCCTGCGCCTTCATGGATTTGCGCGGGATCGCGTACTGCTCGCGCAATACCTTGGCGACCGAACGGGTGGTGCGGTTGTCGCAGGCCACCCAGCCGAAGTGGTCCGTGGCCTCGAATGCCGACGCGCTCACCGCGCTGACGAGCGCCCCGCCGCCGTCGGCCCGGTCCACCCAGGTGATCCGGACGTCGCCGGCTGCCAGCACGGGCAGTTCGCGATCATCGGCGTGCCCGGCCTCCAGGAACACCTGCGCCGGCACGTCTCCGATGGCGCCGAGCAGTGAGTTGATGGCCGGCAAGGACGCGGTGTCTCCGACGATGACGTAGCCCGCCGGATCCGGTGTGGGCAGCGTGAAGTTGCTGCCCAGAACGGTCACCTCGAGGACCTCGCCGATCGCGGCCTCGGTGGCCCATCTGGTGGCCAGGCCGTCGTGCATGGCGAAGTCGATGGCGACGGTCCCCGCCACCGGATCGGGGTCGACCAGGGTGTACCCGCGTTGGTGGGACTTGTCGCCATCCGGGAACCAGCCGCGCACCCACATCGTCGGGTGGACGGAGCGTTGGGTCAGCAGTGCGCCGGAGTCGAAGTGCAGCCGCAGGTAGTGCGGACTGAGCTCGGTGCGTTCGGTGACCGTGAGTTCGTAGTCGCCGCCTCGCCACAGTTTGACGAGCGTGCCCGAGATTCCGCGGGACGGTTTCCGATCGGCCATGGGCCACCTCCAGTGCTGAAGTTAGGTAATGCTAACTTTAGCTGCTGGCGATGAAGCTAGGTCCCGTACCCGGTTCGCCCCCGCGTTCCAAGCCACCCCAGGGCTAGCGCGGCTTCGCCAACGGGAATGGCAGCGTCTCGCGAATGCTGCGCCCGGTGATGAGCATGACCACCCGGTCCACGCCTACGCCGAGTCCTCCGGTGGGCGGCATCGCGTACTCCATGGCCTGGAGGAAGTCCTCGTCGAGCTCCATCGCCTCGGGGTCACCGCCCGAGGCGAGCAGCGACTGCTCCTCCAACCTTCGGCGCTGTTCCACCGGATCGGTCAACTCGCTGTAGGCCGTACCCAGTTCGACGCCCCAGGCGACCAGGTCCCAACGCTCCGCGACGCCTGGCTGGCTGCGGTGCGGGCGGGTCAACGGGGACACCGACGTGGGGAAGTCCTTGTAGAACGTGGGTCGTTCGGTCTGTTCTTCGACCAGGCGTTCGTACAACTCCAACACGACGGCACCGGCATCCCAGTGCAGCAGGTAGGGCACCCCGGCGCCATCGCACAGCGCGCGCAGCCGGTCGAGCCCGGTGTCGGCGTCGATTTCCTCGCCGAGGGCCTCCGACACGGCGGCGTGCACCGTCTTGACGGTCCATTCGCCGGAGATGTCGACCGGCTGCCAGGTGCCATCGGAGTCCCCGGGGCGCATGACGACCTGGCTGCCGTTGGCCGCCGCTGCGGCGTTCTGGATGAGCTCCCGGCACCCGTCGATCCACACGTTGTAGTCGGCGTGCGCCTGATATGCCTCCAGCAGGGTGAATTCGGGGTTGTGGCTGAAGTCGACCCCTTCGTTGCGGAAGGCGCGGCCCAGCTCGAAGACCCTTTCGACGCCGCCGACGCACAGTCGTTTGAGATAGAGCTCCGGGGCAATGCGCAGGTAGAGGTCGAGGTCGTAGGCATTGATGTGGGTCTGGAACGGGCGCGCGTTGGCACCGCCGTGGACCTGCTGCAGAATCGGCGTCTCGACCTCGAGGAAACCCTTGCCCACCAACGTTTCTCGAATCGAGTGCAGGATCGCGCTGCGAGCGGTGATCAGGTCGCGGGCTTCGCCGTTGATGGCCAGGTCGAGGTACCGGGTGCGCACCCGGGCCTCGGGATCCGTTAGGCCCTTCCACTTGTCGGGCAGCGGCCGCAGACACTTGCCGATCAGCCGCCAGCGCTGCACCAGCAGCGACGGGGTGCCCGACCTGCTCGCGCCCATCGTGCCGGTGACCTCGATCAGATCACCGAGGTCGGTCGTGTCGGTGAAGTCCGCCGTCGGCCCTTCGGTCAGCACGGAGTTGTCGAAGAGCAGCTGAACCTCGCCGGACCAGTCCCGCAGTTCCGCGAAGAGGACCGAGCCGTAGTCGCGCATGCGCAAGATGCGACCGGCGACGCTGACGGTGACGCCGTCCGTGGCCACGGCCTGTGCGATGGTGTGGCTCGGGGCCTGGCCGACCGGATATGCGTCTACTCCCTTGGCCTGCAAGGCCTTTAGCTTGGACATGCGAACTCTGACCTGCTCGGGCAGGCGCGCCGGACCCGCTTCTTCGGCGAATGCGGCCTGCAGCCCGCTCGGATCGGGAGCGCTGCCGTCTTGCTGCAGCTGCCCCGAACTGATCAGTGTCGCCGGTGCCGAGGTGTGCTGACCCGTGTGTTGTTCGCCCCGCCGGCTGAACGGCAGCACCAGGAAGCCTTCGGCGATGACCGAGGCGATGCCGACCCGGGGGATCAGGCGAGCGTCCTCGTAGCAGGCGTAGCGAGGCACCCACTCCGGCTGATACTTCATGTTCGACCGGTACAGCGTCTCCAGCTGCCACCACCGGGAGAAGAACACCAGCAGGCCGCGCCACAACCTGGCGACCGGGCCGGCGCCCAGTTGCGCACCTTCTTCGAACGCCGATCGGAACATCGCGAAGTTCAGAGAGATGCGGGTGACGCCAATGGCTTCGGACTGCAGGCACAGCTCGCTGACCATCAGCTCGATGGTCCCGTTGGGCGATTGGGGCGACCTGCGCATCAGGTCCAGCGAGACGCCGTTGGCACCCCACGGCACCAGGGACAGCATGGCCAGGACTTCGCCGTTGCCGTCCTCGTCCCCATCCTTCACCGCTTCGACCAGAAGGCAATCGCTGTCGGCCGGGTCACCGAGCCGGCCCAGGGCCATCGAGAAGCCGCGCTCGGTCTCGGTGTCGCGCCACTCGTCGGCGCGCTTGATGACCTCGCCGAGCTCGTCGGGAAGCAGGTCGCGGTGGCGGCGGATGCGCACCGTCAGACCTGCCCGACGCGCTCGCGTCACGGCTTGGCGGACCGGTTTCATGTCGGATCCGGACAGCTTGAACGTGTGGGGATGGAGGATGGCCTCGTCGCCGAGTTCCAATGCGTTGAGCCCGGCTTCGCGGAAGGCCTGCGCCCCGGACAGGCTGGCGCCCATCACCCCGGGCGCCCAGCCGTAGGACTCGCTCAGCTTGAGCCAGGCGGCGATGGCTGCCGGCCAGGCCCGGGGATCGCCGATCGGATCGCCGCTGGCCAGGCATACGCCGACCTCGACGCGGTAGGTGATCGCGGCGCGACCGTTCGGGGCGAACACCACGGCCTTGTCGCGCCGGGTCGCGAAGTAGCCCAGCGAGTCGTTCTTTCCGTACATCTCGAGCAGGCCGCGGATCGCCGACTCGTCCTCGCCGGTGAGGGCGTTGTCGGCGTGTTGGGACTGAAAGAGCACCACCGCCGCCGCCATCAGCGCCAGCGCTCCGAAGAGGCCGAAGATCGCGTTGAGGAAGACGTGCGGATGTCCGACGAAGTTGTCGGAGCTGACGGCGGCGAACCCGCTCACTCGGTTGATGGCGTATCCGAGTCGATAGGGCCGTTCCAGGCTGCCTGGCATCAACTCCAGTAGTCCCCAGGCCAGCAGGATGCCGATCGTCATGCCGGCGACCAGGACCGCCGCCGACTTGAACAGCGCCCCCCGGCGTACCTTCGCCCAGAATTGCCTGCGCGCCAGGACGAGGGCGCCGATGGCGGCCAGATGGAAGCCGACCCCGATCCACTCACCGGTTTCCTGTAGCCAGGTATTGCCACCTACGACCAGGTCACCGATGTTCCACACGGTCGCCGCGACCATGTACAGCAACAGAATCCACCAGGCGATCCGCTTGCGGGCGGCCAGTGCCGCACCCAACAGCGCCAGCACGAACGCCCACGCGAAGCTGGTGTCGGGGAAGTTGAAGATGTAGTCGTTGACGAACTCTCGCGGGACCTTGATGACCAGCCGAACCAGCGGCGAAACGCTGGCGATCAACGACAGCGTCGCAATGACTCCGACAGTCCAGCCGGCCGCTGCCGGGACCCACCAGAACGTGGAGCGCTGCTGCTGATGCCTATTGAGCGCAGTCAGAGTCATAGGCGGCGAGGATATGCGTTCTGGCTAGGAAATGGGGTGACCGCGGCCGGGGAGTAGCCCGGCAGGAGTAAGGGCATGGGTCACCAAACCGGCCCGGTGTACTTCTCGCCGGGGCCCTGGCCCGGTTCGTCGGGTGCGGCGCTGGCCTCGCGGAAGGCCAGCTGCAGGCTCTTGAGCCCGTCCCGGACCGGTCCGGCGTGGGGGCCCAGGTATTCCACCGAGGCCGTCACCAGTCCGGCGAGCGCCGTGATGAGCCTGCGCGCTTCGTCGAGGTCCAGGTGCGGGCTATCCTCGGGGTCCGGCGCCGAGAGCCCGAGCTTCTCGGCGGCCGCGCTCATCAACATCACCGCGGCGCGCGTGATGACCTCGACGGCGGGAATGTCGGCCAACTCGCGGAGTGGGGGCGAAGCCGCCGGTTCGGGTTGTACTTCGGGTTGTACAAAGTGTTCCGTCATGCCTGCTAGACTTGCACGCGCGACCGTCCCGGCATACGCCAGGACAGCAAGTGGAGTCCCACTCCCACCGTTTGGCCCCGTGATTCGTCTCGGAGGTGCAACGGTCCGGTCACAGGCACCTGGCGGTGCCTGTTCTGCGTATCTTCGCAGGCGGCGAAAGCCGCGATCGGTCGGCATTGGGCCCTGCATATGCAGGGCCGCTCTGCTCTTACGAGCAGAGTGCTGATGGCGTGGGCCCGCCAACGACATAGGAGGCCCCATCAGCACTGAGACCCGCATCAACGAGCGCATCCGCGTACCCGAAGTCCGCCTCATCGGACCCAACGGTGAACAGGTCGGCATCGTGCGCATCGAAGATGCACTCCGCGTCGCCGCGGATGCCGATCTCGACCTCGTCGAAGTGGCCCCCAGCGCCAAGCCGCCGGTCTGCAAGATCATGGACTACGGCAAGTTCAAGTACGAGACGGCACTCAAGGAGCGCGAGTCTCGCAAGAACCAGCAGCAGACCGTCGTCAAGGAACAGAAGCTGCGCCCCAAGATCGACGACCACGACTACCAGACCAAGAAGGGTCACGTCGTCCGCTTCCTCGAGGCGGGGTCGAAGGTCAAGGTCACGATCATGTTCCGCGGGCGCGAGCAGTCGCGGCCCGAATTGGGTTACCGCCTCCTGCAGCGGCTGGGCGCAGACGTGGCCGACTACGGCTACGTCGAGACGTCTGCCAAGCAGGACGGGCGCAACATGACGATGGTGCTGGCCCCGCACCGCGGCGCGAAGACTCGCGCCAAGGCAGCGCACGACGCCGATGCTCCGGCCGCACAGCGAGCGGCCCCGGCGCCGGCCCCGGCCGAGCCCGTGGCAGCGCCGCCGAGCGACGCACCACCAGCTACCTAACCGAACGATCCACCACGAGAACTGAGGATTCATGCCCAAGGCCAAGACCCACAGTGGCGCATCAAAGCGGTTCCGGCGTACCGGAACCGGCAAGATCGTGCGCCAGAAGGCCAACCGCAGGCACTTGCTCGAACACAAGGCGTCGAAGCGCACCCGGCGGCTCGACGGCCGCACCACGGTCGCCGCGAACGACGTGACCCGCGTCAACAAGATGCTGAACGGCTGAGCTTGCTTCTGGCAGCCCGTCGCCCATAGCCCGTACGAGAATAGGAACACCCAATGGCACGCGTGAAGCGCGCACTAAACGCCCAAAAGAAGCGGCGCACCATCCTCAAGGCCTCCAAGGGCTACCGGGGGCAGCGCTCCCGACTCTACCGCAAGGCCAAGGAACAGCAGCTGCATTCGCTGTCCTACGCCTACCGCGACCGGCGGGCCCGTAAGGGCGAGTTCCGCAAGTTGTGGATCTCCCGCATCAATGCGGCGGCTCGCGCCAATTACATCACCTACAACCGACTGATCCAGGGGCTGAAGGCCGCCGGTGTCGAGGTGGACCGCAAGAACCTCGCCGAGATCGCCGTCAGCGACCCGGCCGCGTTCAGCTCGCTGGTCGAGGTGGCCAAGGCCGCCCTGCCCGCCGACGTCAACGCTCCGTCCGGAGAGGCCGCCTGAGCACTCGCCGGGCAGGTGCGAAGCGACCGGGGATTTGACCCAGCCGCTGACCGAGCGCTCGGATCGCGTAGCTGCGGCGCTCAAACTGCACCGCACCGCGGGACGTCGCCGCGCCGCGCGCTTTCTCGCCGAGGGTCCCAACATCGTCGAGGCAGCGCTGCGGCGCGGTTTGGTGTCTGACG
>JAHFVB010000390.1 GCA_023264755.1 Mycobacterium sp.
TGGTAGTTGAACACCCGAGTGGTCTTGTCGGACACGTCCAGCGCACGGGCGCGGGCGGGATCCTGGGTGGCCACGCCCGTCGGGCAGCGGTTGGTGTTGCACTTGAGGGCCTGAATGCACCCGACGGCGAACATCATCGCCCGCGCCGACATGGTGAAGTCCGCGCCCTGGCAGATCCGCGTGACGATGTCGACGCCGCTGGCGACCTTGCCCGAGGCGCCGACGCGGACGCGGTCCCGGAGTCCGGTGCCGACCAGGCAGTTGTGGACGAGCATGAGCCCCTCGGTCAGCGGCATGCCGACGTGGTCTTCGAACTCCTGCGGCCCGGCCCCCGTGCCGCCCTCGCCGCCGTCGACGATGACGAAGTCCGGAGCGATGCCGGTCGCCAAGATCGCCTTGCAGATCGACAGGAATTCGGTGCGGGCGCCGATGCAGAGTTTGAACCCGACCGGTTTGCCGCCGGAGAGCCTTCGCAACGTCGCGATGAAGTGCATGAACTCGGTGGGCGTGGCGAACGCGCTGTGGGCGGGTGGCGACACCACGGTGCGGCCGATGGGTACTCCGCGCGTGGCGGCGATCTCGGCGCTGACCTTGGCGCCGGGGAGCACGCCGCCCAACCCCGGCTTGGCGCCCTGTGACAACTTCACCGAGACGGCCTTCACCGACGCCAGCCGAGCCTTCTCGGCGAACGCGACGGGGTCGAAGCGTCCGTCCGCGTCGCGACACCCGAAGTATCCGGAGCCGAGCTCCCAGATCAGGTCGCCGCCACCGCTGAGGTGGTACGGGCTGATGCCGCCTTCCCCGGTGTCGTGGGCGAATCCACCCCTGGCGGCCCCTCCGTTGAGCGCCTCGATGGCCTGTGCCGACAGCGCAC
Source organism: Mycobacterium sp. (assembly GCA_023264755.1). Classification (GTDB taxonomy): domain Bacteria; phylum Actinomycetota; class Actinomycetes; order Mycobacteriales; family Mycobacteriaceae; genus Mycobacterium. The sequence goes on from JAHFVB010000390.1 coordinate 875, forward strand.
CAAAGCTCATCGCCGAAACATTCAGCAGCGCAATGTCATATGGCTGTGTGCAGTCCGGACCGCCGAGCCGCACCCTGGGGGCGAGGTCGTCGGCGGCGTGCGCACGGATGGAATGACGCAGGAACTCGTAGCCCAGGGCGTAGACGTCTCGCTCGGTGCCGAACGGTTCGTCGCCCTTGCTGGCCTTGGCGCGCTCGTAGACCAGGTCCCGGGTTTCCCGATCGAAGGGGGCGGCTTCGGTGTTGGACTCGATGAAGTACTGCCGGATCTCCGGACGGAGGAGCTCCATCAGGAATCGGACGTGACCCAGGATCGGGTAGACGCGCAAGATCGTGTGGCGGGTCTGTACGAGGTCCCAGGTGCCCAACGCCGCCAGGGCGAGCACGACGAGGGCGGGCAACGTCCACCACGAAGAGACCGTCAGCGCCGCCGCGGCGACGACCACCCCGAACAACCACACAGCTGCCACGATCACGGGCCGCAGGATCACGGGCTCGAGGGTATCGCGAGTCACACCCGACCCGTCGCTATGATCGCCGGGTGGCTGAGCAGCCGAGGTTGTCCGAGGAAGCGCTGACTGCGGCCGTCAGCGCCGCGAAGCATGCCTTCGAGGCGGCCTCCGACCTCGACGCGCTGGCCAAGGCCAAGACCGAACACCTCGGCGACAAGTCGGCGATCGCGCTGGCGCGCCAGGCGTTGGGCGCGCTGCCCAAGGAGGCGCGCGCCGAATCTGGACGCCTGGTGAACCTCGCCCGCACCGAGGCCCAGGGCGCCTTCGACGAGCGCCTGGAGGTGCTGCGGCGCGAACGCGACCAAGCGACGCTGATCGCGGAGCGCATCGACGTGACGTTGCCGTCGACCCGGCAGCCGATCGGCGCCCGCCATCCGATCACCATGCTGGCCGAGCACGTCGCCGACACGTTCGTCGCGATGGGCTGGGAGCTCGCCGAGGGGCCCGAGGTAGAGACCGAACAGTTCAACTTCGACGCGTTGAACTTCCCGCCGGATCACCCCGCACGCAGCGAGCAGGACACCTTCCACATCGCGCCCGACGAATCCCGTCAGGTGCTGCGCACCCACACGTCGCCGGTGCAGATCCGCGCCATGCTCGAACGCGAGCTGCCGGTGTACATCGTGTCGATCGGCCGGACGTTTCGGACCGACGAGCTCGATGCCACCCACACGCCGGTGTTCCATCAGGTCGAGGGGCTCGCAGTGGACCGTGGGCTGACGATGGCCAACTTGAAGGGCACCCTGGACGCGTTCGCGCGGGCGGAGTTCGGCCCGCAGGGCCGCACGCGGTTCCGGCCGCACTTCTTCCCGTTCACCGAGCCGTCGGCGGAAGTCGACGTCTGGTTCGAGAACAAGAAGGGCGGACCCGGTTGGGTGGAGTGGGGCGGCTGCGGCATGGTGAACCCGAACGTGTTGCGGGCCTGCGGAATCGACCCGGAGCAGTATTCGGGCTTCGCGTTCGGCATGGGGCTGGAGCGGACGCTGCAATTCCGCAACGGCATCTCCGACATGCGTGACATGGTCGAAGGTGACGTGCGCTTCTCGCTGCCGTTCGGAGTGGGAGCCTGATGCGCGTTCCATACAGCTGGCTGCGCGACGTGGTGCGAGCCGGCGCCCCGGGCTGGGACGTCTCCGTCGACGAACTCGAGCAGACGCTGATCCGCATCGGTCACGAAGTCGAGGACGTCGTTCCGGTGGGGCCCGTGACGGGTCCGCTGACCGTCGGCCGTGTCGCCGAGCTCGAAGAGCTCACCGAGTTCAAGAAGCCCATCCGGGCCTGCAAGGTCGACGTGGGCGAGCCCGAACCGCGTGACATCGTCTGTGGGGCAACCAACTTCGCGGTCGGCGACCTGGTGGTCGTGGCGCTTCCCGGCACCGTATTGCCCGGCGACTTCACCATCGCCAAGCGCAAGACCTACGGCCGCACCTCCGACGGCATGATCTGCTCGGCGTCCGAACTGAACCTGGGCACCGATCACGCCGGCATCCTCGTACTGCCGCCGGGCACCGCCGAGCCCGGCGCCTCCGCGATCGACGTCGTCGGCCTCGACGACGTGGTCTTCGACCTGGCGATCACCCCCGATCGCGGGTACTGCCTGTCGATCCGCGGGATGGCGCGCGAGCTGGCGTGTGCCCTGGACCTCGACTTCGTCGATCCCGCCGACGTGGCGCCCCTGCCCGCCGACGGCGAGGCGTGGCCACTGACCGTGCAACCCGGGACGGGCGTACTCAGGTTCGGGTTGCGGCCCGTGACGGGCATCGACCCCACCGCGGTGTCGCCTTGGTGGATGCAGCGTCGGTTGATGCTCAGCGGCATCCGGGCGATCTCGCCCGCGGTCGACGTGACCAACTACGTGATGCTCGAACTCGGTCATCCCATGCACGCCCACGACCGGTCGCTCATCACCGGGGGATTCGACGTGCGCTTCGCGCGGACGGGGGAGATGGTCGTCACGCTCGACGACGTCGAGCGTCGGCTCGATGCGGGTGACGTGCTGATCGTCGACGACGTCGCGACCGCGGCCATCGGCGGCGTGATGGGCGCGGGTACCACCGAAGTCCGGGCCAGCACCACCGACGTGCTCTTGGAGGCAGCGGTCTGGGATCCGGCCGCCGTGTCGCGCACTCAACGCCGGCTGCGGCTGGTCAGCGAGGCGGGGCGGCGCTACGAGCGCTCCGTCGATCCCGCGATATCCGTTGCCGCACTTGATCGTTGTGCGTCGTTGCTGGCCGACATCGCCAACGGGACCGTGGCGCCGGCGTTGACGGACTGGCGCGGCGATCCGCCCAGGGCGAGCTGGTCGCCGCCACCGGTGAGCATGCCAAGCGACCTTCCGGATCGGACCGCGGGCGTCGACTACCCGGAGGGCACCGCCACGCGCCGGCTGACCCAGATCGGCGCCTCGGTGGAGAGCTCTGGAGACCGACTGGTGGTCACTCCGCCGAGCTGGCGTCCCGACCTCAAGCAGCCGGCCGACTTGGTGGAAGAGGTGCTACGGCTGGAGGGGCTCGAGCTCATCCCGTCGGTACTCCCGGCGGCGCCGGCCGGGCGCGGGTTGACCCCGGGTCAGCTGAGGCGTAGGGCCATCGGGAAGTCGTTGGCGCTCAACGGCTTCGTCGAGGTGCTGCCGACCCCGTTCCTGCCGGCCGGGATCTTCGAGCAATGGGGCTTGGCTGCCGACGACCCACGTCGGGCCACGATGTCGGTGCTCAATCCGCTGGAGTCCGATCGGCCGCAGTTGGCGACGACGCTGCTGCCCGGGCTCTTGGAGGCCCTGGGGCGCAACGTTTCCCGGGGGGCCGTCGACGTCGCGTTGTTCGGTCTCGAGCAGGTGGTGTTCGCGACGCCTCAGACCCGGGCCATCCAGCCCATCGCCGTCGACCGGCGGCCGACCCGCGACGAGCTCGTGGTGATCGACGATTCGCTGCCCCGGCAGCCCCTGCACGTCGCCGCGGTGCTCACCGGCCTGCGCGAGCCGGCCGGACCGTGGGGACCGGGCCGGCCCGCGGATGCGACCGATGCGTTCGAAGCCGTCCGCATCATCGGTCGGGCGTGCCACGTCGAGCTGAGGTTGCGGTCGGCGCAACTGTTGCCGTGGCATCCCGGGCGGTGCGCCGAAGTGCTCGTCGGCGACACCGTGGTCGGTCATGCCGGGCAGCTGCATCCGGCGGTCATCGAACGCACCGGACTGCCGAAGGGCACGTGTGCCCTCGAACTCGACCTCGACGGCATCCCGATCGTCGAGCCGCTGCCCGTTCCGTCGGTGTCTCCATTCCCGGCGGTGTTCCAGGACGTCAGCCTGATCGTCGACGACACCGTCGAAGCGCAGGCCGTCGTCGATGCCGTCCGGGCCGGCGCGGGTGAGTTGCTCGAGGACGTGCGGCTCTTCGACGTGTACGTGGGACCGCAGCTCGGCGAGGGTCGCAAGTCGCTGACGTTGGCCTTGCGCTTCCGGGCGCCGGATCGAACGCTCACCGAGGACGAGGCGAGTGCCGCGCGCGACGCGGCGGTCGCAGTGGCAGCCGAGCGGGTCGGCGCAGAGCAACGCAAGTGATCGGCTAACGAGCTCGCTCCACCGCACGTCGACGCGCCAGCGACACCGCACAAATGTATTTGCATCATGTTGCATAACCATGCAGAATCGATCGCGTGACTTCAGTGGCCGTGGCCGGCGCGAGCGGATATGCCGGCGGTGAGATCCTGCGGCTCCTACTGGGGCATCCTGCCCTCGCGGACGGCCGCCTGACGATTGGTGCCGTGACCGCGGCGGCCAGCGCCGGGACGACGCTCGGCGAGCATCACCCCCACCTGCTTCCGCTGGCCAACCGC
>JAHFVB010000045.1:0-1661 GCA_023264755.1 Mycobacterium sp.
ACTACTGGGATGACCACATGAGCGCGTCGTTCATGGTGGATCCGCTCGGATTGCAGCTCATCGATCAGATCGGAGTCGACAACGTGATGTGGTCGTCGGACTACCCGCACAACGAGAGCACCTTCGGTTACTCGGAGAAGTCGCTGGCTCAAGTCGTGGAGGTCGTCGGACCCGAGCGTGCGACGAAGATCGTCAGCACCAACGTCAAGAAGTTCCTGGGGATCTCGTGACGACGATTCTTCACCCGGATGCCGCGTACGCGAACATTCCCGACTTGCCCGACCTGAGCCGCATGTACCGCGAAGTCGGCGAGCGACTGCGCGCAGTCATGAAGGACAAGGGCGTCGACGCCCTGGTCCTGCTGGGCAACGGCAACGTCGTGTACGCGACGGGGGCGAGCTGGCCGCTACTCGACGCGGGCCTGTCCCACGTGGAGCGCCCGGTGGCGATCGTGCTGGCCGATGATCCACACCCACACCTGTACCTGCCGTTTCGGGAGGGTTCGGCCTCGGAGTCCGAGCTACCCCCCGACCACGTACACGGTCCGCTGTATCTCGAATTCGACGAGGGTGTGGAGCATTTCGCCAAGGTGCTGGCCGAGCTCGTTCCGCCCGGCGCACGCATCGCGGTCGACGAGCTGACCGGAGCGATGCGAAACGCGGGACGTCGACTGTTCCCGGGGTCGCCGCCCTCCGACGCCGCCCTGGTGGTGGGACCGGCCAAGCTGGTCAAGACGCCCGACCAGATCGCCTGCATCCGCAAGGCATGTCGGATCACCGAAGCGGCCGTCGCCGACGTGCAGAGCGCACTGCGGCCCGGCGTGCGTCAGATCGACCTGTCCGCGCAGTTCGTCCGGCGCGCCTTCGAACTGGGCGCTACCGCCAACATGCTCGAGGCCATCTGGCAGGTGATGCCCACCTCGAAGGCCGACGGGACGTGGACCACCACAGGTGATCTCGCCCTACCGCTACTCACGACCGAACGCGCGCTGGCCAAGGGTGACGTGCTGTGGACCGACGTCAGCATCACCTATTCGGGCTACTGTTCGGACTTTGGCCGCACGTGGGTGGTGGGTGAGGAACCGACCGCCCGCCAACAGGATCAGTACCTGAAGTGGCGCGAGCTCCTCGACGCCGTGCTCGCCGTCACCAAGGCCGGCGCGACCTCGGGTGAGCTGGCGCGCGCAGCGATCGCCGCCAACGGCGGCCGCAAGCCCTGGCTGCCACACTTCTACCTCGGCCACGGCATCGGCACCAACGCCGCTGAAATGCCGATGATCGGGACCGATCTCGGCGAGGAGTTCGACGACAACTTCGTGTTCCCGGCCGGAATGGTGCTGGTGCTCGAGCCGGTCGTCTGGGAAGACGGCACCGGCGGCTACCGAAGCGAGGAGATCGTGGTCATCACCGAGGACGGCTACACGCCGATCACCGACTACCCCTATGCGCCCTACGGCGAACAGCGGATTGGCCTGTCACATGAGCACTGAGATCATCTGCGACGGTGTGGAACTGCGCACGGGCCGGCGGGCGCGGGCGCTGGCCCAGATGGAGGCCTTCGACCTCGACGTACTGGTACTCGGCAGGCAGGCGAACGTCCGCTACGTCACCGGCGCACCGCAGCTCTGGGTAGCCGGGACCCGACCGTTCGCACCGATCTGC
>JAHFVB010000045.1:1671-15033 GCA_023264755.1 Mycobacterium sp.
GGGGCCGCCGACGCGCGCCGCGTCGGAACCGACGCAATGTCACCGACGTTCGAGCAACTCTTGCCGATCGCCTTTCCAAGGGCCGAGCTCGTCGACGGAGAGCTCGCCATGCGCAGCGCCCGGCGGATCAAGACACCCGAAGAGGTGACGGCGCTTCGCGCGGCGACCCGGGTCGCCGAAGGCGGTCTTGCCGCAGCGCTTTCGAACCTGGCCCCAGGTAGCACCGAGCAGTCCTTGACCGGCCTGATGCTGGAGGCAATGGCCGCCGGTGGGGTGAGCACGTCGGCCACCCAGGACGGGGCCTGGGTGACCTCACGCGAGCATCCCTGGCGGCAAGGCCCAAGGGATCGCCGGATTGCGCCCGGTGACCTGGTGGCCTTCGCGTCCGGCGCACTTGCGGACGGCTACGTCGGCGAGGTGGGCCGCACCGTACCCGTAGGGGACATCGCCGGGGTGGACGAACTGTTCGACCGCTCGACTGCGCTGTGGGACAAGCTGATTGCCGCCTGTCGGCCTGGCGCCGCCGCCAGCGAGCTGCTCGCGGCGTACTCCGCAGCCGGCGAGCCGCTGCCTGCCACGCCGGTGGCCCACGGCCTTGGCTTGGGCTTCGACACTCCGGTGGTGTCTCCCGACCTGCCGCAGACCTCTGCCGAGGAACGGCTAGACCCCGGCATGGTGCTGGCCGTCACCGGATACGTATGGGAGCAGGGCGTCGGCGCGGTCTACCAACGTGACGCCGTGCTGATCACCGAGGACGCGGCCGAGGTGCTGACCACGACGCGTTGGCCCGAAGAACACGTGCACGCTCACCACGCGCCCGCCGGGTTGGGCTGAAGGGGAACCGATGTCGGGCAAGAAGCGGCCATCGGCCGAGGACATCATCTGCTACGAGAAGGACGCGAAGACGAAGATCGCGACGATCACGTTCAACCGTCCCGAGTTCCTCAATGCGCCGACCTCGGATGCGCGGTTGCGCTACGCCGACGTGGTGAGGGCCGCCTCCGTCGACAACGACGTCAAGGTCGTCGTCATCCGGGGCGTTGGCGAGAATCTCGGCAGTGGTGCGGATCTGCCGGAATTCATGGAGGGCGTCGACGAGCCGGAGAAGCGGCTGCGCGAGCTGAAGGTCGAGGGGATGGAAGTCACCTATCCGCCCAAGGGCACTTTTCGCAACGGCGCCACGATCAGTGGCTGGTACGCCAACGTGCAGGCGGGCAACCGTCCTCTGCAGGAGCTCAAGAAGATCAGCATCGTCGAGGCCAAGGGCTACTGCTACGGGTGGCACTTCTACCAGTGCGCGGACGCCGATCTGGTGATCTCCTCCGACGACGCGCTATTCGGCCACCCGTCCTTCCGGTACTACGGGTGGGGCCCGCGCATGTGGACCTGGGTTCAGATGATGGGGCTGCGCAAGTTCCAGGAGATGGTGTTCACCGGACGGCCGTTCACCGCCGAGGACATGGACAAGTGCAACTTCCTCAACAAGGTGGTGCCGCGGGACCAGTTGGAGGCCGAGACGCAGAAATATGCGCTCGCTTGCGCCCGCAATCGCCCGGTCGACACGGTGTTCATGCAGAAGATGTTCTTCGAGATCTACAAACAACATCAGGGCGAGTACATGGGCAGCCTGCTGAGCGCGTTCTTCGAGTCCATGGGCAGCGGCGTCGCCGCGGACAGCGCCGATGACCTGGACATGAACGAGTCCATCGACAGTGGGCTGGCCGCCGCGGTCAATGCCAACGACGACAAGTTCCCGCCCGAGTTCCGGCTCAGCAAGAAGAACCGCAAGAAGTCGAAGTAGGTCCGCCGCATGTCGTCGCCACTAAGTGGCTACACGGTCGTCGACCTGTCCAGCGGAATCGCCGGGGCTTACGCCGCCAAGATACTGGCCGACGGCGGCGCCGACATCGTCAAAGTCGAAGCACCCGAGGGCGATCCGTTGCGTCGGTGGTCGGCCTCCGGGGCGACCCTCGAGCCGGGCCAGGACGGTGCGCTCTTCAGCTTCCTGGCGTGCTCGACACGCAGTGTCGTCGCCGATGCAGCCGACCCGGCCGACGTCGAACTGCTCGAGGGGCTACTCGCCGGCGCCGACGCGGTCGTCTGGTCGCCTGGTACGCCGCTCGCCGCCGTCGAGGCGCTGGCGCCGCAGCGGCTCCACGCCAAGTACCCCCACCTCGTCGTCACGGCGATCACCCCGTTCGGGCTCGACGGTCCGTGGCGGGATCGACCCGCGACGGAGTTCACCCTGCAGGCCTGGTCCGGCGGAGCCATCGGGATCGGACGAGGCACCCAGGACCGCGCGCCGATCCACGTGGGCGGCCAGGTAGGGGAGTGGATCTCCGGCGCCGGCGCGGCCGCGATGACTCTGGCGTTTCGGTGCCGCGCGCTCCGAGACGGGCACGGTGAACTCATCGACCTGTCGATGCTGGAGGCGCAGATTCTCGGGCTCACCTACTACCCCGTCACGTATTTCGAAATGCTCGGTCGGCCGTGGCGTACCGAGCGCAGACCGACGGTGCCCGGGGTGGCGCAGGCGGCCGACGGATTGGTCGCACTCGGTTGCGGCACCGCGCAGCAGTGGCACGACCTGTGTGCCATGTCGGGCCACGACGAATGGATCGACGAGGGCACCGCGCTCACCATCACCGAACAGGCCAACCTGCACGCCGAGGAACTCTACGAGTGGCTGCGCGATCAGCGGGTGGACGACGTGCGCGAGCTCGCTTCGGCGTTCCGGATCCCGAATTCGCCTGTGGCCAATGGTGAGAACGTGACGACCATGGATCACTTCGTCGAACGCGGTGCGTTCGTCCGCAATCCGCGCGACGGCTTCACCCAACCCAACCATCCCTACCGGCTTGGTGGCGTCGCACTGCGCACCTTCGAAGCGGCGCCGCGGCTGGGTGAGCACACCGAATCGGTTCGCGCCGCGGTGCCGCCGCCGCGGCCCCGGCCCACTGGACAGCCGGACCGTGATCGGTTGCCGTTCAGCGGCCTTCGGGTGCTCGACATGACGACGTTCTGGGCGGGTCCGTCGTGCACCCACACGCTCGCGATGTTGGGCGCCGAATTGATCCATCTCGAATCGACAGCTCGTCCCGACGGCACCAGGTTGATCGCCGGCATCCCCGCCACGGTCGAGCAGTGGTGGGAGCGCTCGCCGATCTTCTCGGCGCTCAACACCAACAAGAAGAGCGTCACCCTGGACTTCCAGACCGAGCGCGGTCGGGAGCTGCTGCGTCGGCTGATCGCGACCTGTGACGTCGTCGTCGAGAACTTCACCCCCCGGGTCATCGAACAACTCGGCCTCGACTTCGAGACGCTGCGTTCGTTGCGCGAGGACATCGTCATGGTGCGCATGCCGGGCTTCGGACTCGACGGTCCGTGGCGGGACAATCCCGCGTTCGCCTACATCATCGAGGACGCCTCCGGATTGAGTTGGCTGACAGGCTATCCCGACCAAGACCCGTACGAGCCCTATTCGGTCGGCGATCCCAACGCCGGCGTGCACGCGCTCAATGCACTGTTGTTGGCCTTGGAACATCGGCGGCAGACCGGCCGTGGAGTGCTCGTCGAGGCCGCCATGGTGGATGCCGCACTCAACATCGCCGCCGAGCAAGTGATCGAGCACTCCGCCTACGGGACACTGCTGCAGCGCAACGGCAATCGCGGGCCGGGCGCTGCGCCGCAGAACATCTACCGGTGCGAGGGCCTCGACGAGTTCGGCAGGGCCGACTGTTGGGTGGCGATCGCAGTCGAGCACGACCGGCAGTGGGCGGCGCTGCGCGAAGCGCTCGGCGAGCCCGGCTGGGCGCAGGATCCGCGATTGAGCACCGAGGCTGGACGCCGGGCCGCGCACGACCTGGTCGACGAACGGCTGGCGGAGTGGTGTGCCGCTCGGACCGGCCATGAGATCATCGAGTTGTTATGGGCCGCAGGTGTTCCCGTAGCCAAGGTGATGCAACCACACCGCCAGGGCGAACTGGCCCAGGTGCAGGCGCGGGGCTTCTTCGAACTCGTCGGACATCCGGTGAACGCTGCCGCCCCGCACAGCACGCTCCCGATCCGATTGGCCTCCGGCCCGGATTCGTTCCACCGGTGCCCCGCGCCCCTGCTGGGCGAGCACAACTGCGAAGTGCTGAGTGCCCTAGGCGTCAGCGAGGCCGAACTAGCCGCGCTGGAGCACGACGGCGTCATCGGAACGGTGCCCCGCTAACGCGATTCGGCGCGCCAACGCTCGTTCGGCGAGCATTGGCGCGCGCGAATCGCTACTTCAGGCAGCTGCCGCCGTCGACGGGCAGCGTGACCCCGGTGATGAACCGGGCCTCGTCGGAGGCCAGGAACAACACGGCGTTGGCGATGTCCTCGGGCTCGACCCAGCCGATGGGCAGCGTGTGCATGAGCTGACCGATGACCAACATGTCGTCCGGGCCCGGGTTCTCCAAGTCGGGCCGGAAGAGCTTCATCGTGGGCTCGTTCATGAACAGCGGAGTGTTCACGTTGGTGGGGTGCACCGAGTTGACCCGGATGTTCTGGGCGCCGAGCTCGACGGCGAACGTGCGCATGAGCCCGACCACACCGTGTTTGGCGGCGACGTAGTGACCGGTGTGTGGGTAGGCCTTGAGCCCACCGACGGAACTGGTGAGGATGATGGAGCCGCCGCGCCCGCCCGCGAGGATGTGCGGGACGCCCGCCTTCACGGTCTTCCATACGCCGGAGAGGTTGACGGCGATCATGTCGTCCCAGTCGCCTTCGCTGGTCTTGTCCAGCGTCTGCCCGCCGTTGCCGATGCCTGCGTTCGCCACGATGATGTCGAGCCGGCCAAGCTGATCGACCCCGGTGTCGACGGCCTGCTTGAGTGCGTCGTAGTCCCGCACGTCGACCTCGGCGGTGTAGATCTGGCGATTGAAGCCCTTGACCAGATCGGCCGTTTCGGCGAGCTCCTCCGGTGTCGACAGGGGGATCTGCACGCTGTCGATCTGCTTGCAGATGTCGACGGCGATGATGTCGGCGCCCTCCTGGGCCAGCCGGACGGCATGGGCCCGACCCTGACCCCGCGCTGCCCCCGTGACGAATGCGACCTTGCCTTCTACCCGCCCTGCCATGTGACCCTCGGTTCCTTGTCGACAAGCTTGCTGTGCAGTTGCTCAGCAAGCTTACATTCTGGCCCAATTGTGTCAATGAAGTGGCGGGGCCGGGCCATTTGTACCGGCTGCTTAGAAACGGCTGGTCAACCCACGCGGAGAACCACGGCTCGGGAGGCCCGCACGGCTGAATCGACTCGGCGGCCCGTTGCCGAACGCCCGGTGCTGGCCTCGCCCACGGCGGCATCCGCGCTCCGCGGGCAGGGGGAACGTTCTAGCGCCGGGAGAAGCTAGTTCTCGGGCCGCTCGGCGGCGAATCCGTGGGCGCAGAAGTCCCAGACCTCTTGGGCCGAGATCGGTTTGACGGAGCTGTCGTCCGAGCCACTGGACTGTGCGACGAACATGACCGTTTGCATCGTCATCGCCGCAATGCGCCGCGGGTTGAGGCCAGGGCGTAGCACGCCTGCCTTGGCTGCGTCCTCCATCAAGTCGGTGAGCAGCGCCACCAGCGGTGCGTGCGCGATCTTGACCTCGGACGGATGTGAGACCAGCAGCCGGGGCGCGAAATCCGTGAAGAGGGGCCGCTTCGCGATCGGATCGGGACGCGACGACTCGAAGAGCAGCTCGATGGCGACCTTCAGCGCTTCGAGCGGATCGGACTGACCGGCCGTCGCCGCCCGGATCTGGTCGGCGGACCGGCTGAGCGCATCTTCGAACAGCGCCAGCAATAGCTCGTGCTTGCCGTCGAATTGCAGATAGAAGCTGCGCAAGGACTGACGGGAGCGATCGACGACCTCTTGCACGGTGAAGTCGGTACTACCCTTTTCGATGATGATCTCCTGGGCGGCGTCGAGGAAGCGCTCCACCCGCTGAGCGGCGCGCAGTTTCGCTGTCTTGATGGAGCGTTCGACCGCGCGCTGCTTCCACGCCGGCTCTTCGCTCGGGCCGGTCGCCGTCATCTCGGCGGCAGGATGATCAGGGAGAACATGCATGAACTGTACCGGAGGTCGCTTGGCCATCGTGGTCCTAGACCCCCTTGCGGCCAGCGTGTCCGAGATTGTAACTTCCTCATCGTGAGAATAGTATTCTCATTCCTGGCTTTGCAACAGCCTTCCCTGGAAAGTCCGCGTTCCCGCGCCGACCTGGGTTAGAGCTGGGCAATGCGGGGGGCGGACCCATTGGCGCGCAACGCCCTTCCAGCAGCTCGGGTGAGATCGCGAGAGCCGCCGAGCAGTCCGTCGAGGATGAGCACCCGTTTGAAATGACGATGGAAGTCGTGTTCGGCCGTGAACCCGAGGCCTCCCAATACCTGTTGGCAGTGCTTGGCCGCGGTCAGCGCAGCCTGACCGGCGGCGGCCTTGGCCAGCAGTGCGCCGAGTTCGTCGCCGGCACACGCCAGGGTGGCCTCGGCGCCCTCGATGGCGACGAGGGTTTCGGCCAGCCGGTGCCTGACCGCCTGGAAGGACGCGATCGGGCGGCCGAACTGGGTACGGTCCAGCGCGTGTCGGCGGGCGAGTTCGAGCATGGCCCTCGAGCTGCCGACGAGCCACCACCCCAGCGCGGCGCGACCGGCGACGAGCGGAATGCCGCTGCCGGCCTCGACTCGGTGTATCGGCAGTTCGGGATCGATGGTCGTGCTGGATTGGCGGCCCGCTTCGTGACGTCGTTCCCACACGACCCAGTTGCCGCCCCGGTACGGCAGCGGCACCGTGCCGCCCGGCGGGCGACCAAGCGCCTGCAACACGACGTCGTTGAGCACCGGCGCGTGCGACCCCGTCTCGCCCAACAGCCGGAACACCAACGGAACTGCCACCTTGGGCATTTCGTCGAGCATGTCGTGCCAGCCGAGCTCGACGAGCGCGGACTCCAGTGCGGCGCCAGAGGACGACGTCATGGTCTTGCACAAGGCGTCCTCAAGCAGGCCGAGCGTCTCGGCATCGGGTTCGTCCGGAGCGTCCGCCACGGTCACTCCTTGCCCAGGTCGAGCAGGCGACGAGCGATGATGTTGCGTTGAATCTCGGCCGTCCCTCCGTAGATGGTGGCGGCTCGCGAATAGAGAAACTCGGTGCGCCAACGGTTCTCGTCGAGCTCGAAGACTCCGTCGAGGGTGTCTCGGACGATGTCGTAGAGCCCCTGCTCTGCTGTTGCCAACAACACCTTGTCGATCGACGTCTCCGCGCCGAGCCGGGCGCCGCCGGCGAGTCTGAGTTGGGTCTCGCGCGACCGGCACCGCAGCGTGTGCAAGCCCAGGTAGGCCGCGCCGAGTTGGGCGTCCACCGGGTCGGCGGCCGATTCCTCTCGCCCGCCGGCGAGTTCGGCGATCAGCGCGTCGAATCTCGAGTAGAGGTAGGCGATTCGCTGCCAGAAGCACGTCGACCGCTCGAACGGTAGTAGATCCATCGCGAGCTGCCAGCCGTCGCCGGGCCTGCCGAGCATGCGGTCGGCGGGCACCGCGACGTCGTCGAAGTACACCTCGCAGAACTCGTCGACGCCGTGCATGGTGCGCAGCGGTCGCACTTCGATGCCCGGGCTGTCCATGTCGACGACGAACGCGGTGATGGCCTGATGGTTGGGGGTGGACCGGTCCCCGGTCCTGGTCAGCAGTATGCATCGGGTCGCGTACTGGGCGAAGCTGGTCCACACCTTCTGGCCATTGACGAGGTAGCGATCCGAGCTCGCATCGTGTTCGGCCCGCGTGGTCAACGACGCCAGGTCGCTTCCGGAGCCGGGCTCGGAAAAGCCCTGGCACCACGTCTCGCGCCCGGACAACAGCAGCGGCACCAGCTCGGCGGCGAGTTCCGGGCGCGCATAGTCGATCATCGTGGGGGTCAGCACTTCGAGCATGGAGTAGGGGCCGGGATCATCGAGCCCGCGCCCGACGACCTCCTCGCCGACGATGGCGCGCAAGATCATCGGCCCTCCGAGTCCGCCCGCGGATTCCGGCCAGCCCCACCGCATCCAGCCTGCGTCGTAGAGTGCGCTCAGCACCCGCGCATGTTGCGCGTGGACGGCGTCGAGCGAGTGTTCCTCAGCCGGCGGGGTCAGGTCGTGATCGTCGAGCCAGGCCACCAACTGGGCCCGGAAGTGGGCCGGCGTCGGAATCTCCGGGATGGCCGTCATCCCGCTTCGGGCCGACCAATCGCATGCGGCCGACCGGAGTCGTGATCGCCATTGCGCCGAATGAACGTCATGGCACGGGTTTTCAACCGCCACCCGGCGGCGGTGCGGACGTAGGTGTCGTTGTAGTACCCGATCCGCATGTCGTGCGTGGCGTGCTCGACGAAGCACAATGGCTGCGTGCCGGTGGCGCTACCAGGATCGAAGCCGGGGTCCGCCGAATCGAAGTCGACCAGCGCCGTGCCCGTCATGAACAGCCCGCTGGGCGCCGCGGCGACCAGGTCGGGAAAACGGGCCAGCGTGTAGGTGGACCCGAAGGCGCTGTAGGTGCCGTCCGGCGTGAACACCGTCACCAGCCCCTCGACGTCGCCTCGCGTGATGGTCACCGCGTACTTGGCGAGCAGCTGCTGGATTTCGACGAGGTCATCGGTTCTCGTTGACAAAGACCTTGCCCCCCTTCATGACGAAATTGACTTCCCGAGTGACACTGATGTCGAGGAGCGGGTCGCCCGGGACCGCGATGACGTCGGCGAGTTGGCCAACGGCCAACCTGCCCCGGTCGGCGACGTCGATGAGTTCGGCCGCCACCACCGTGGCCGCGCGCAGCACCGCCGCCGCAGGCATGCCCCACTCGACGAGCGTGACGAGTTCGTCGGCGTTCTTGCCGTGTGGAATCGCGGGGGCATCGGTGCCGACGGCGATCTTTACTCCCGCCTCGTAGGCGGCCTTGAGTGACGTGCGGGCCTTGGGAAACATCTCGGCGGCCTTGTCCTGCAATTCCCTTGGAGCCTTCGATACGTCCATCGCCTCGGCCAGGCGCCGAGTCGTCACCAGGAACCGGTCGTTGTCGACCAGCATCTGGATCGCTTCGTCGTCCATCAGGAAACCGTGCTCGATGCAGTCGATGCCGACCGCGACCGCGTGCTTGACCGCCTCCGCGCCGTGGGTGTGGGCGGCAACCCGCAGTCCCCGCCGGTGTGCCTCGTCGACGATCGCGGCCAGTTCTTCGTCCGAATAGTGTTGTGCGCCGGCTTCTCCGGTGAGGGACATGACGCCACCCGAGACGCACACCTTGATCAGGCGGGCGCCGTGCTTGATCTGGTATCGGACGGCCTTGCGGATCTCGTCGACGCCGTTTGCGATGCCTTCCTCGACGGTCAGCTCGAGCACACCGGGCATGAAGGCGGCGAACATCGTCGGATCGAGGTGGCCGCCGGTCGGTGTGATGGCGTGCCCCGCGGGCACGATGCGGGGCCCTTCGATCCAACCGGCGTCGATGGCCTTGCCCAGCGCGACGTCGAGCAGGTAGCCGCCGGTCTTCACGAAGAGCCCGAGGTTGCGGACGGTGGTGAAGCCGGCGTGCAACGTGCGACGGGCGTTTCCGACCGCACGGAGCACTCGGGTGGGCGGATCGTCCTGCACCTGCGACAGCCCGGGTTGCTCTCCGCGGCCGCCCATGAGCAGGTTGACCTCCATGTCCATCAGACCGGGCAGCAGGATCGATTCGCCTAGGTCGATGACAGTCGCCGATTCCGGTATGTCACCGCCGATGCCGACGATCCGGTCGCCTTCGATCGTGAGGATGGCCGGCCGGATGACTTCCCCTGCGTCGACGTCGAGGTAACCCGCAGCCTTCAGGGTGAGTACCACGCCTAGACCACCGGCTCTTCGATGAGTTCGATGTAGGCAGCGCCGCTGTCGAGCACGCGGGGCTGCTTCCACACTTCGACGGGGAAGCTCACCATGACGATCGACTGGCCCAGGTGCACCAATGCCTTGGCGTCCTCGGGCATCCCCTTGAGGGGGAAGCGGGCGTCGACGTAGACCATGATGTCCTCGAGCCGGTCCAGCCCCGCGTCGTAGAGCTCCTGCATCTCCGCCATCGACGAGGCCAGCCGCTTGGCGTAGCGCTCCTCCTCGGTGGGCAGACACCAGTCGCTGAAGCGCTCGAGGTCGGCGAATTCGGCTGGCAACTTAGACATGTGCGGTGTCCTTCTCGCGAGGTTCGGCGGCCTTCCCATTGGCCTGCCCAGTCCCGTTGCCGGTATGGGCGTTGACGTACTTCCATGCCGTCATGTGCAGATGACGCAACAGAATCTCCTGGTCGCACAGCGGGAAGTCCGTCACGACCCGCGTGTTGATCATGCGCTGGGTGGCCTCGAGGGTGTTGGCGTCCTGGAAGGCGTACTCCTTGAACGTCACCGCGGCGAGTTCCTGGGAGAGCCGCTCGCGAAGATTCTTCGGGGGCACGAAGTACAGGTCGGCCTCGAAGATGTGTTTGTCCACCGCCGTCGGCCAGTAGTGATAGGTCAGGTACCAGCCGGGCGCCCAGAACAGCAGCGTGAAGTTCGGGAAGAACTCGAAAGAGTCCGTGCCCCAAGTCTTGTGGCGGCCCGGGTTGATGGCCGGCGGCAACTCGTCGGGCAGAATGCCCTTGATGGCCGGGCGGTCCCACGGCCCGAACAGGCCGCTGTGCAGGATGCGCTCGATCGGCTTGACCATGTTCAGGTCCTTGGGCGGGCTCATTCCGCCCCAGGACGACACCATGGAGTGGTCGCCCTTGATGTCGTAGGCCAGCGCCTCGAAGCCGAACTTGGCCAGCTTCTCGGCCTCCTCCTTCTCGGCCTGCTTCATGTGCAGGATCGGCGCGTGGTAGAACTCGGTGAACGCGTCGATGAACAACTTCCAGTTGGCGTTGATCTCCGCCCGGTAGCCGTAGTGCTCGGTCATCTCGTGGAACGGATAGCCCTCGAGCCCCTTGCCGAAGTCCCCGAGGTAATCGGACAGTGGGGCAGCGTCGTCGTCGAAGTTGACGAAGAGGAAGCCCTCCCAGACCTCGCAGCGCACCGGGACCAGTCCGTAGTCGTTCTTGTCGAGGTCGAAGAACTCGCCTTCCTGCTGCACGAAGGTCAGCTCGCCGTCGAGCGCGTACCGCCAGGCGTGGTACTTGCAGGTGAACTGGCGGCAGGTGCCCGACACCTCCTCGCCCGGATAGTCGCTCCACACCAGCTTGTTGCCGCGGTGTCGGCACAGGTTGTGGAAGGCGCGCACGACCCCCTCTCGGTCCTTGACCACGATGATCGACGTGCCGGGACCCACGGACGGCAACTCCCTGGTGAAGTAGCTGCCGGTCTTGGGCAGCCGCTCTATCCGGCCGACGTTGAGCCAGGTCTTCTTGAAGATCGCCTGCTGCTCGAGCAGATAGTGCTCCGGATCGATGGAGTCCTCGTAATTGACTGGTGCGGTACCCAATTCGGGCCAGTGCTCGGTCCAGCTGCCCTCGTTGGGCTTGGGGAAATGCGCCATGCTCAGTTCTCCTCCTTGGGTTCGACGCCGAATGTGTTGAGGGCCATCGCCAGCATGTGGTAGCCACCCACGGTGAACACTAAGTCCATGAGCTGTTGCTTGTCCAGCTGCTCGGCGAGGGCAGCCCAGGTCTGGTCGGTGATGCGGGTGTGCGCGACCAGCTCGTCGACGGCTCGGAGCACCGTCTGGTCGAATGCGGCGCTGGCCTCACCGTTTTGGAGTGCGGCGATGTCGTCGTCGCACAGGCCGACCTGCTTGCCGATCGCGACGTGCTCGTCCCATTCGTAGTCACAGGACGTGAGGTGGGCGACGCGGAGCACGGCGAGCTCGCGCAAGCGTGGCGCCAACGTCGACCGCGTCAGTAGATAGAAGGCGAAGCCGAGGTACGACCGAGCGAGCTCCGGATGGTTGACGAAGGTCGCGATGGCGTTGCCCGCGGCGAGCGGATTGCGCCGTTCCTCGGGCATCATCCGCAGCGCGGTCAGGACCGCGTCATCCCACTCGGCGGCAGGCAATGGGGGGACTCGCACGTGCGTGCTCCGCTCTGACTCCGGGGTGCCTCTCGACTACGAGAATGATATTCTCATATCTGAGCAATAGATTTCCACAGCTCGTCCAAATCGATCGCAAAACAGCGCTGGAGAGCGTTGTGTCAGCGAGCGGACCGGCCCACTGGGCACTGCCGAATCTGCCGGTTCGATCGGCTGCGATGCGTGGTCGAACGTTGATTCTCGCAGGGTGAGAGGCTAGTTTTCCTAAGTAGAGAACAGCACTGGAATCGCGCTGGCTCCGCAGGTGTCACGTAGCCATCACGTAGCCATCGCGTAGCCATACGGAAGGAACGCCGGTGAACAAGGACGACATGATCCTGATCAGCGTCGACGATCACATCGTCGAGCCGCCTGACATGTTCAAGAACCACCTAGCCAAGAAGTACATCGACGACGCTCCGCAACTCGTGCACAACCCGGACGGCTCCGATACCTGGCAGTTCCGCGACATCGTGATTCCCAACGTCGCGCTCAATGCGGTGGCCGGCCGACCCAAGGAGGAGTACGGCCTGGAGCCTCAGGGCCTCGACGAGATCCGCAAGGGGTGCTACGACGTCGACGAGCGCGTCAAGGACATGAACGCGGGCGGCATCCTGGGCTCGATGTGCTTCCCCTCGTTCCCGGGTTTCGCCGGGCGGCTGTTCGCCACCGAGGATCCGGATTTCTCGCTGGCCTTGGTGCAGGCCTACAACGACTGGCACGTCGAGGAATGGTGCGGCGCCTACCCGGCGCGTTTCATTCCGATGACGTTGCCGGTGATCTGGGATGCCGAGGCGTGCGCAGCCGAGGTCCGGCGCAACGCCAAGCGCGGGGTGCACTCGCTGACCTTCAGCGAGAACCCCTCGGCCATGGGTTATCCCAGCTTCCACGACGACTACTGGAACCCGCTGTGGGAGGCGCTGGTAGACACCGACACCGTGCTCAACGTGCACATCGGGTCGTCGGGACGACTGGCCATCACCGCCCCGGACGCGCCGATGGACGTGATGATCACGCTGCAGCCGATGAACATCGTGCAGGCGGCAGCAGATCTGTTGTGGTCCAAGCCGATCAAGAAGTACAAGGACCTCAAGATCGCGTTGTCCGAGGGTGGCACCGGGTGGATTCCGTACTTCCTGGACCGGGCCGACCGCACGTACGAGATGCACTCCACCTGGACCGGACAGGATTTCGGCAAGCAGAAGCCCAGCGAGGTGTTCCGCGATCACTTCCTGACGTGCTTCATCTCCGATCCGGTCGGCGTCGAGCTGCGCAACAAGATCGGCATCGACAACATCTGCTGGGAGGCCGACTACCCGCACAGC
>JAHFVB010000391.1 GCA_023264755.1 Mycobacterium sp.
TAGTCGGCGATCACCGCGTCGGCGGGAAACTCCAGCACCGTCGAGCCGGCCGCCAGTTCGGTGAGCTCGGCCGGGGACATCGACTGGAACGGGGTGTGCTGCCCCAGAAATGCCGCGAGCTCGCTCAACCCTTGCGGATCAGGTCCGCACATCGCTCCGCCATGGTCATCACGGTGATGTTCGGGTTCACCGCGGGCAGTTTGGGCATCGCCGAGGCGTCGACCACCCGCAGCCGGGACACGCCCTTGACTCGGAGCTGCGGGTCGAGCACCGCCATCGGATCGGTCGGGGCGCCCATCCTGGCGGTGGCCGCCGGGTGGTAGACGGTGTTGTGGGTCTGGTGAACGTAGTGGAGCAGCTCGTCGTCGGTGACCGCGTCGGGTCCCGGCGCCAGTTCCCTAGCCACCCACGCCTTCAACGGGGGCTGCTCGGCGATCTTGCGAGCCAGCCGCAGCCCGGTGAGCATGATCCGCTCGTCGTAGCCCTCGGGATCGGTGAAGTACCGCGGATCGACCTTCGGCCGGTCCCGGAAGTCCATGCTGCGCAGCCGCACCGTGCCCCGCGAGCGGCCCTGAGTCACGTTGGGCGTCAAGCAGAATCCGTTGTCGGTGGTCGGATAGCCCCGGCGCAGCGTATTCATGTCGAAAGGCACACTACCGTAGTGCATCATCAGATCGGGTTGCGCCGTTCCTTCGTCCACCGTGGTGAACAACCCGATCTCCCACCACTGCGTGGAGGTGGTGACCATGGGCCGCGACGCCTCCCAGAACACCAGCCCCTCGACGTGGTCGTCGAGATTGGAGCCGACTCCCGGCGAGTCGACCCGCACCGGAATCCCGAGCTCCCGCAGGTGGGCGGCGGGCCCGATTCCCGACAGCATCAACAACTTCGGGGTGTCGATCGCCCCTGCGGTGACGATGACCTCGCGCCGCGCCGATACCGTGTCGTAGCCCGTCAGGTCGGGACGTTGGTACCGCACCCCGGTGGCCCCGTTGGCGTCGTCGAACAGCAGCTCCGACACCCAGCAGTTGGTGCGCACCTCGAGGTTCTTGCGGGTGTCCAGGATGGGATGCAGGTAGGCATGTGAGCTCGACATGCGGGTGCCGTCTTCGCCGACGTTGATTTGAAACCAGCCTGCGCCGTTGCGAACCGTCTCACCGCGGTTGAAGCCCACCGTCGGCAACCCGACCATTGCCGCGGCTTCCAGCACCGCAACGCCGCAGGGATCGTTCGGGGGCACGTCCTGCAACCGGACGGGACCGTGGTGTCCGTGCTCGCCGGGCGCCTCGTTGTTCTCCAAACGCTTTACCAGGGGCAGGATTTCGGCGGCACCCCAGCCCGCCGCGCCCATTTCCACCCATTCGTCCAGGCACTCGGCGGGCGGCCAGAACGCGATGCAGGAGTTGTGCGACGAGCACCCGCCCAACACCTTCGCGCGGGCGTGCCGCATGAAGCTGTTGCCCTTCTCCTGCGGTTCGACGGGGTAGTCCCAGTCGTAGCCGGAGTCCAGCAGATGCATCCACTCCGACAACGGCAGGATGTTCTGGTCGCCGACGTCCGACGGTCCGGCCTCGACGAGGCAGACCGTGACGTTCGGGTCCTCGGACAGGCGGGCGGCCAGCACGCAGCCGGCCGTCCCCCCGCCCGCGATGACATAGTCGAATTGGGTGTCGGACATCAGCTTTGGGAGCTCTTGGTGACCGCGGCGTGCGATTCCAGGGTGCCGATGTGGTGCCGGCCCTTGATGCCGTACCAGAGCAAGCCGAACCCGAGGATCACGCCGATGTAGACGAAGGCGCCCCAGGTGTTGTACCAGGGGTCGCCGTAGACGGCGACCCGCGGCCAGGCCAGGTTGATCGCCATCCCGATGCCCCAGACCACGGCGACGATGTTGACGACCATGCCCCACTTGCCCATGGTGAAGTAGCCGCCCTCCTTCAAGTCCTTTGGCGGCCACTGCCCTTGGAAGCGCTTCTTGAGCATCGGTCCGGTCACCATCAGGTAGGCCAGGTAGATCATGATGATCGCGATCGACGTCAACACCGTGAAGATCTTCGGCTGACCGATGTTGATCACCAGGATCACGGCCGCGATGACGCCGATGACGATGGCCGGAATGATCGGCGTCTGCGTCTTGGGGTTGACGCGAGCGAGCTTCTCCCCTAACGGGAGTGCGTTGTCGCGCGCCATTGCGAAGGTCAGCCGGATGGCCGCGGTGTGCACCGCGAGCGTACAGACCGTGACGGCGACCACGATGCAGACCAGGAACACCTTGCCCAGCGGTCCCCACATCACCTGTTCGACGATGTACTGCAGGCCGCCGCTGCTCTCGCCGATCTTGGGGTCGTTCAGGTCGGGGGCCGACATCACCGCGAACACCAGGATGGCGCCGCCGATGACGAACGAGGCCAGGATGGCTCGCAGGATGGCCTTCGGTGCGGTCCGTCGGGGCTCGACGGTTTCCTCGCCGAGTGAGCTGGCGGTGTCGAAGCCGTACATCACGTAACCGGAGGCCAGGGACGCAATCAGGAAGGCCCCGAGGTAGCCGCCGGGTAACCCGGCGCCGTATCCGTTGGTGGAGAAGAACACCCCGGGCCCGCGCGTCGTGCTGCACGCCAGGATGATCGCGATCAGCACGGCGGCGATCAGTTCGATGAACACCCCCGCACTGTTGATCATCGCCATCAGCTTGACCCCGAGCGCGTTGACCAGCGTGGTGAAGGCGATCAGGATGCTGCCGAGCACGACGGCGTTGGCGGCGAAGTCGTATTCGCCGGTGCCGTCGCCGATGATTTGGAATCCGCTCCACAGCCGCGGCAGATTCAGCTGGTAGGCCAGCACGACGGCGGAGATCGTGACGATCGACGCGGTGAGCATCAGCCAGCCCGACGACCACCCCACGATGCGGCTGCCGAGTTTCTTGGACCAGTTGTAGACCGAGCCGGCGACGGGGTACTTCGCGGCCAGTTCCATGAAGCACAGCGCGACGGCCATCTGCCCGACGAACACGATGGGCCACGACCACAGGTAGGCCGGGCCGGCCGTTCCGAATCCGAAGTAGAACAGCTGGAAGGTACCGGTCAGGATCGAGATGTAGCTGACCCCCGCCGCGAAACTGGCGAACTTGCCGATGCTGCGGTCGAGGGACTCCTTGTAACCGAAGTCGTCGAGGCCCCCACTGTCGGCCTCCGGTGAACCTGCTTCAACGCTCATTGGCGCGTCCTCTCTGAAAGTGCGCTGTGCGGAAGGCCTTTTCGTCGCTGAGTCAGCCCTTGAACCAACCCGCGGGTTTGGGCGCGGTGTTGTGCCAGATGTGTTTGAGCTCTTGATATTCCGCGAGTCCGGTGGGTCCGAGCTCGCGACCGTTGCCAGACTTGCCGAATCCGCCCCACTCCGCTGCCGCGGTGTAGTAACCGAAGTCGTTCAGCCACACCGTGCCGTGCCGCAATGC
Organism: Mycobacterium sp.; assembly: GCA_023264755.1. GTDB lineage: Bacteria > Actinomycetota > Actinomycetes > Mycobacteriales > Mycobacteriaceae > Mycobacterium. The sequence continues at coordinate 3,452 of JAHFVB010000391.1, forward strand.
GCGCACGACACGTTCGCCCCGCGCCGGATCGGACGTCCGAACGCCCGCCGCGAGACCGTACTCCGTGTCGTTGCCGAGGCTGATCGCCTCGGCCTCGGTGGTGAATCGTTCCACCGTGAGAATCGGTCCGAAGGTTTCCTCCCGGACGATTCCCATCGACCGGTCGCACCGGTCGAAGATCGTGGGCAGATAGAAGCTGCCCTTGGCCAGCGCCGGATCGGTGGGGCGCGCACCGCCGGTGAGCAGCTTCGCGCCCTCGGCGAGCCCCGCCGCCACGTGCGCCTCCACCTTGGCGCGGTGCTGTTCGGAGACCAACGGTCCGGTCTCGCTCGCCGGGTCCACGCCGTCGCCCAGCTTGATCCGCTCGGCACGTTCCACCAGCGCGGCGACGAAGTCGTCGGCGATCGACTCCTCGACGATCAGTCGGGTGCCGGCCGAACACACCTGACCGGAGTGCAGGAAGACCCCGGTCAACACCTGGTCGACGGCCGTGTCCCAACTCTCCCCCGAGCCGATGTCGGCGAAGACGAGGTGCGGGTTCTTGCCGCCGAGTTCCACGGCCACCTTGGTGACGTGCTCGGCTGCCACCTTGGCGATGGTCCGCCCGGTGGCCAAGCCCCCGGTGAACGAGATGAAGTCGACGCACCTGTTGTCGGTCAGCGCGCTGCCCAGCGTGGCACCGCTGCCCTGCACCAGGTTGACCACGCCGCCCGGCACGCCCGCTTCCTCCAACAGGTGGACGAAGGCGATGGTGGACAGCGGGGTCACCTCACTGGGCTTGGCCACCATGGTGCAGCCGGCCGCGAGCGCGGGCGCGATCTTCCACGACATCTGCAGCAACGGGTAGTTCCACGGCGCGATGAGCACGCAGACGCCGATGGGCTCGCGGACCACCCGGCTGATGACGGCCGGATCACCGACGTCGATCACCCGGTCGGCCTGGACTCCGACCAGCCGGGCGTAGTAGCGGAACACCGACGTCACGTCGTCGATGTCGATCCTGCTCTCCGCCAGCGTCTTTCCGGTGTCGCGGGTTTCCAGGACGGCTAGTGCCTCCTTGTCTCGCTGCAGCAGTTCGGCGATCCGGTCCAGCAGCGCGGCCCGCTCCCCGGCGGCCGTCGCGGGCCAGGAGCCGTCGTCGAAGGCCGCCCGCGCGGCCGCGACCGCTGCCCGCGCGTCGGCGTCGGTGGCCTCGTCGACGGTCGCGACGACACTGCCATCGGCCGGGTTGACGATGTCGCGCGTCCCCCCGTCCGAGGCATGCCGCCACTGGCCGGCGACGTACAGATCGGGTGCACCGTTCACGAGCCCTCACTTCGAGTGGAGAGCCGGGACACTACCCACTCGTGGAACTCCGCGATGTGGTGTTCGGAAGGAACGAGTACCCCGCCGTTGCGATAGGCCCGCGACGACATCGCCGGCTGGGTGCGTTCGCAGGCCGCGAAGTCCTGTTCGTTGACGCGGTGGAACAACTCCACCGAATGCGACACGTCGCGACCCTCGGCCACCACGTCGGCGGTGTACAGCCAGTCGCACTCCACGATCGTGCGGTCCACCGCGATCGGGTACATGCGGTGGAAGATGACGTGATCGGGCACCAGGTTGACGAACACCGTCGGCTTGACCGTGATCGCGTAATACCTGCGGTCCTGCTCGTCGCTGATCCCCGGGAGCCGCTCGAATCCGGCCGACCCGTCGACGGTGAACCCATCTATCTCCGAACCGAATTCGGCCCCGAGG
>JAHFVB010000392.1 GCA_023264755.1 Mycobacterium sp.
GGAACTCGTCGACCATCATGCGTACGACGGTGGCCTCGGTCGACAGTTCGGCCAGGGCGAAGCGGCTGTTCTGGAAGCTTCCGATGGGCTTGCCGAAGGCCTTGCGATCCTTGGCATACTGCAGCGTCTGCTCGAGCACCGCCTCCATGCCGGCGGCGGCCATCACCGCGATGCTGATGCGCTCCTGGGGCAGGTTCTGCATCAGGTAGACGAAGCCCGACCCCTCCTGACCGAGCAGGTTCTCGGCGGGCACCTTCACGTCGGTGAAGGAGAGCTCGGCCGTGTCCTGGGCGTCGAGCCCGATCTTGTCGAGGTGGCGCCCACGTTCGAAACCGTCCATGCCCCGTTCGACGACCAGTAGGGAGAATCCGAGCGCGCCCTTCTCCGGGTCGGTGCAGGCGACCACGATGACGAGGTCGGCGTTGATGCCGTTGGTGATGAACGTCTTCGAGCCGTTGAGCACCCAGCTGCCGTCCTCCTGCTTGACCGCCCGCGTCTTGATTCCCTGAAGGTCGCTACCCGTACCCGGCTCGGTCATGGCGATCGCCGTGATCAATTCTCCGGAACAGAATCCCGGCAACCAGCGCTGCTTCTGCTCGTCGGTGGCCAGTCGGAGTAGATAGGGCGCGATGATGTCGTTCTGGAGCGAGAACCCGAGTCCGCTGTAGCGGCCCGCCGTGGTCTCCTCCGTGACGACGACGTTGTAGCGGAAGTCGGGCTCACCGCCCCCGCCGTATTCCTCGGGCACCGCCATGCCGAGAAAGCCCTGCTTGCCGGCCTCGAGCCACACCTCGCGGGGCACGATCTTGTCCTTCTCCCATTGGTCGTGGAAGGGCGCGACGTGGCGCTCGAGGAAGCTGCGGTACGAGTCCCGGAAGAGTTCGTGCTCGGGTTCGAACAGCGTGCGTTCGTATTTGATGACACCCATGATTTGACCTCCGGTCGCGAAGTGGGATTTGCCGACGACCCTATACCAGCCAACCGGATGGTTGGCCGGCCTCGACATCGGGTTCCCGGCAATAGACTGGCCACCATGACGCGCCCGCCGACGAGTCTCACGCACTGGGGCGCGTTCAGCGCCGACATGCACGCCGGGGACATCGCGACCGTGACGCCGTTTGCCGGCGACACCGATCCGTCTCCGCTGCTCGGCAACCTGCCCGGCTCGATCAGACACCGTTCGCGGGTCGCTTCCCCCGCCGTCCGCAGAGGTTGGCTGGAGCACGGCCCAGGTCCCAGCTCGAGACGCGGTGCCGACGACTTCGTCGCGGTGTCCTGGGACGAGCTGACCGAACTGCTGGCCGACGAGCTGCGCCGCGTCGTCGACACTCACGGCAACGAGGCCATCTACGGCGGCTCCTACGGCTGGGCCAGTGCGGGTCGCTTCCATCACGCCCAAAGCCAGGTGCATCGGTTTCTGAAAATGCTTGGCGGCTATACCTTTTCCAAGCACTCCTACAGCCTGGGCGCCACCGGGGTAATCATGCCGCGGGTCGTGGGCACCCACGACGACCTCTTCCGCAAGTCGACGAATTGGCAGGTCATCGTCGACCACACCGACCTGCTGGTGTGTTTCGGCGGGGTGGCGCTGAAGAACTCAGCGGTCAACCCGGGCGGCACCACCGAACATCCGACCCGAGGTGCCCTGCACCGACTGCGCGAGCGCGGCGGGAAGGTCGTGTCGTTCAGCCCGCTGCGCGACGACGTGGACGGTGACTGCGAGTGGTTCGCCCCGGTGCCCGGCACGGATGTGGCCATCATGCTGGCGTTGGCGCACGTGCTAGCCGTCGAGGGCCTGGCCGACGAGGCCTTCCTGCGGACCTACTGCACCGGATACGACCGGTTCGAGCGCTACCTGCTGGGCAGCGACGACGGGGTGCCCAAGTCTCCGCACTGGGCCGCCCGCATCTGCGGGCTGCCCGCCGACGAGTTGACTCGCCTGGCCCGACGCATGGCCAGCGGGCGCACCATGGTGACGGTCAGCTGGTCGCTGCAACGGATCCGGCACGGAGAACAAGCCCCCTGGATGGGCCTGACACTCGCCGCCATGCTGGGCCAACTCGGGCTCCCCGGAGGCGGTTTCGGCCACGGCTACGGCTCTCAGAACGAACTGGGCATGGCCCCGCTGCGCTGCGGACTGCCGACGCTGCCACAAGGTCCCAACCCGGTGCGGTCCTTCATCCCGGTCGCGGCCATCAGCGACATGCTGCTGCACCCCGGCGAATCCTTCGACTACAACGGCCTTCAGCTGACCTACCCGGACATCAGGCTGGTCTACTGGGCGGGCGGCAACCCCTTCCACCACCACCAGAACCTGCCCCGCCTGCGACGAGCATTGGCTCTGCCCGAGACCATCGTCGTGCATGATCCGTACTGGACGGCCATGGCCAAGCACGCCGACATCGTGGTGCCGTCGACCACGGCGTTCGAACGCAACGACTACTCGGGCTCGCGCAACGATCCGATGCTGATGGCCATGCCCGCGCTGACGCCGCCGTATCAACAGGCCCGTGACGACTACTCCACCTTCGCGGCGTTGGCCCATCGGCTTGGCTTCGGCGAACAGTTCACCGAAGGACTCACCGCCGACCAGTGGCTGGTGCAGATGTACGAGAAGTGGTCTGCGGGGCTGGATTTCGCCGTGCCCTCGTTCGAGGAGTTCTGGGCGGCCGGACAGTTGCGATTGCCGACCGAGGACGGGCTGACCCTGCTGGCCGACTTCCGCGCCGACCCGGTGGCCCACCCGCTACACACCCCGAGCGGGCGCATCGAGATCTTCTCCGCCGACATCGACGGCTTCGGCTACCCCGATTGTGCCGGTCATCCCAAGTGGTACGAACCCAGCGAATGGCTGCACGGGGAGCGGGCGACCCGCTTTCCGTTGCTCCTGCTGGCCAATCAGCCCGCCACCCGGCTGCACAGCCAACTCGACGGCGGCGCCACCAGCCAGGCATCGAAAGTGCAAGGCCGCGAACCGATCCAGATGCATCCCGCCGACGCTGCCGAGCGCGGACTGGACAGCGGCGACGTGGTCCGGGTCTTCAACGACCGGGGTGCCTGCCTGGCCGGAGTCGTCGTCGACGACCGGCTGCGCCGCGGCGTGGTGCAGCTGTCGACGGGGGCCTGGTACTCCCCCGCGGACCCCGCCGATCCGGACGCGATGTGCGTGCACGGCAACCCCAACGTGCTCACCGAAGACGTCGGCACGTCGGCCTTGGCCAAGGGCTGCACCGGGGCGCACGTGCTGGTCGAACTCGAGAAGCACACCGGAACCCTGCCGGCGGTGCGTGCGCTCGAACCTCCGCAGCTCTCGCCGCGCGCCTAGTCGCCGACGGCGAAGCTAGAAGGTGGCGAACTCACGCAGGCTGGCTGCCAACGCGACTGGCACCCGCGCCTTGAACCTGGTGCCCTGTTCGGTGTGCTCGGTGGCATCGATACGGCCGTCGGCGTGCACCCGGGCGACGAGATCGCCGCGGTCATAGGGAATGGTGACGTCCACCGTCGTATCGGTCGCCACCACCAGCTCGCTCATCCGCCGGCGCAGCTGATCCAGCCCGTCGCCGGTGCGCGCCGAGACGAACACCGCGCCGTGCAGTGCGTGGCGCAGCTGCGCGAGCATCAGCCCACTCGCTGCATCAGTCTTGTTGACCACCAGCAACTCTGGCGGCGGAGCGATGTCGTACTCGGCCACCACGTCGTTGACGACCTTGCGGACGGCGTTGATCTGCGCCAGCGGGTTCACGTCGGACCCGTCGATGACGTGGACCAGCAGCTCGGCATCGACGACCTCCTCCAAGGTCGATCGAAACGCCTCGACGAGTTGCGTCGGCAGATGCCGCACGAAACCGACCGTGTCGGTCAGCACGAAGGGCCGCCCGTCGTCGAATTGCCCACGGCGGGTGGTGGGTTCGAGCGTGGCGAACAACGAGTTCTCGACCAGCACACCGGCGCCGGTGAGCGCGTTGAGCAGGCTGGACTTGCCGGCGTTGGTGTATCCGACGATCGCGACCGAGGGAATCTCCGTGCGGCGGCGGCTGCCGCGCTGCGTGTCGCGAATCTTCTTCATGTCCTTGATTTCACGGCGCAGCTTCGACATGCGCTCGCGGATGCGGCGCCGGTCGGTTTCGATCTTGGTCTCGCCGGGGCCACGGGTGCCCACCCCACCACCGCTGCCGCCGGCCCCGCCGCCCTGGCGGGACATCGACTCACCCCAGCCGCGCAGCCGGGGCAGCATGTACTCCATCTGCGCGTACGCGACCTGAGCCTTGCCCTCCCGGCTGGTGGCGTGCTGCGCGAAGATGTCGAGGATCAGCGCGGTGCGGTCGACGACTTTGACCTTGACGGCCTTCTCCAGTGCGTTCAGCTGCGCCGGGCTCAATTCACCGTCGCAGATGACGGTGTCGGCACCGGTGGCGACGACCACGTCGCGCAGTTCTTGGGCCTTGCCGGAACCGATGTAGGTGGACGGGTCCGGTTTGTCGCGCCGCTGGATCATGCCCTCGAGCACCTCGGAGCCCGCAGTCTCGGCGAGGGCGGCCAATTCGGCCAGGCTGGCCTCGCCGTCGGCGGCCGACCCGTCGGTCCACACTCCCACCAGGACGACCCGTTCCAGGCGCAGCTGGCGGTACTCGACCTCGGAGACGTCGGTGAGTTCGGTGGAAAGGCCCGCCACGCGGCGTAGCGCGGCGCGATCCTCGAGGGCCAGTTCGCCCGTACTTGGGATGTTGGGGTTAGTCATGTGTATGGAGATGGTGCCCCTTCGGGGTGTCTTCGTGCATCTGATTTATCACTGCTGGTTCGTCACTGCTGGTTGGTCCACCAGCGGTCGGACAGTTCACCGTGGGCCACCAATACCGAGGGACCGCGCAAGAAGCTGTTGACGTCGGTGACCGTGACGGTGACCTCACCACCGGGTACTCGGACCTTCAGCGTTCCGGTGGCCAGGCCCTGGTGCTGCAGGGCGGCGACCGCGGCGGCGACCGTACCGGTCCCACACGAGCGGGTCTCGCCGACTCCGCGTTCGTGCACGCGCATGGTGACCACCCCGTCGGCCGGCGGGCCGGAGCGAAGCGACTCGGGAATCGGAACCGGCGCGGTCAACACCTCGACGTTGACGCCGTCGGGGAACTGCGCGCCGTCGAATGCCACGGGTGCGGCGACGTCGAGGTCGGCGAGCTCGGCGGCGGTG
>JAHFVB010000393.1 GCA_023264755.1 Mycobacterium sp.
GCCAGCAGCGGCCCACCAGGGCATCGGGGACGAGCGTCAGGCCGGGCGCCAGCGGAGCGCCGAACGTGGCGGTCACACCGGTGTGGTCGGCCACCTCCTCGGGGTCCCATGAGACGGTGACGGTGGTGCTGTCGTTCACGACCGGTGGAAGTGCTTCCGGGCCATCGACATTGGCTGCAATCGCCAGCACGGAGCGCATGGCAGCCGAGGCGTCCTCGGTGGTCACCACGGGCATGCCGCCGTCGACGGTGCACTCCGGCAGGGTGAACCTGATGGTGATCCAGATGTCGGACAGCGGAACGCTGAGGGTGACGTTGGCGCCGTCGAGCTCCAGCCGAGCTCCCGTGGACGGGTGTGTCGCCGAACGATTTTCGTTGACCTGCCACTCACCGGGCGCGCCGATGCGGTGCACCGGGTTGATCGCGGCCCGGCCAGCCCACAGCACGTCGGGCGAGTCCAACACCACGGCCAGCGGCCCGGTGACGTCGGCCCGCGCTTGCCTGCGCGACACCACGGGCACGGGACGCGCACCACTGGAGAGCAATTCGTCGATCGAGGCCTGCTCGAACCGGTCGAGCAGTTCGCCGACGGGCTCGTCGACGCGGGTGATGCCCACCACGGCCTCGGTGCCGGGAATGACGCAGACCTGGTCGGCGGTGTAGCGCGCGTCGTGGGCCTGCCACAGCGAGTCGCTGCGCCACCAGCGCCGGACGTCCTTGTCGATGACCGGTACGAAGTTCACCGGCTTGCCAAGGGTCTTGCAGAGCGTGAAGAAGAAGGGCACGTCGGCCGGGTGCAGCTTGGTGTCCTCGGCGTCCGGGTAACGGGCGAGCAGCGCCGAGATGGCCCGCTGCGGATCCTCGAGCAGCGCTTCACCCTCGGCGTCCACCGTGTATAGCGTCTCGATGGGGCCGGAGTCGTGCGGATGCAACCGTGCCTCGGAGCGCTTCAGCATTTCCTCGAACCGGTCGCGCCAGCTGACGTCGAGCCACGGCGAGTCCGCCCGCTTGGTGTCGGCGGTGCTGTCGCCCTCGCCGATGGCGAGTTCGACATAGCGCTGCAGCCACTGCAGATACGTCATGTCGGCGACGTCGCCGAAGTACGGCTTGGCGGTCTCCCCCATCGCGGCGATCAGCTCGGCGCGCCGTTCCGCTACCGCGTCGGCGTCACCGGCGACTTCGTCGAGCAGCCGCCCGCAACGTGACGCGGCGTTGTCGATCTCGTGGATGTCGGCTCCGAGCTGGCTGCGCCCGGAAGCCATGCCGCCCTGCGCTTTTCCGGCGCCAACCCACTGATCCGTACCCGTGGTCTCGACGAGCAACTGCTTGACGGCAGGCGAGGTGGTGGCTTCCAGGGTGGCCATTGCCGCGGTGCCGACGAGGATGCCGTCGACGGGCATGATCGGGAAGCCGTAGCGCTGCGCCCACCGGCCGGAGAGGTACTCCGCGGCCCGCTCCGGGGTGCCGATGCCACCGCCGACGCAGACGGTGATGTTCGAGCACTTGCGCAGCTCGCCGTAGGTGGACAGCAGCAGGTCGTCGAGATCTTCCCAGGAGTGGTGGCCACCGGCCCGACCACCCTCGATGTGGACGATGACCTCGCGGTCGGGCACCTCGGCGGCGATCTTGATGACGGACTTGATCTGCTCCACGGTGCCCGGCTTGAACACCACGTTGCTGATGCCGATCGAGTTGAGCTCGGCGATCAGGTCGACGGCCTCTTCGAGGTCGGGGATGCCTGCGCTGACGACCACGCCGTCGATGGGAGCACCGGACTGACGAGCCTTCTGCACCAAGCGCTTTCCGCCGACCTGCAACTTCCACAGGTACGGATCGAGGAACAGCGTGTTGAACTGCACCGCCCGCCCGGGCTCAAGCAGTTGGGTCAGCTCGGCGATCCGCGCGTCGAAGATCGGTTCGGTCACCTGGCCGCCGCCGGCGAGTTCGGCCCAGTGGCCGGCGTTGGCTGCGGCCGCGACGATCTTGGCGTCGACGGTCGTCGGCGTCATGCCGGCGAGCAGAATCGGCGAACGCCCGGTGAGCCTGGTGAACTTGGTGGACAGCTTGACCGATCCGTCGGGTAGTTCGACTGCCGAGGGTGCGTAGCTCGACCACGGGGTGGCGACCTCGGGAGCGGCACCGACGGTGAACAGGCTCCGCTGGCCCGCGCGCGTCGCCGCGGCCACGATTCCGATGCCGAGCCCACGGATCACGGGCGCGGTGACGCGAGTGATGGTGTCGCTCGGTCCGAGGTCGACGATCCAGCGAGCGCCGGACTCGTGCAGACGTTCGACCTCGGCCACCCAGTCGACGGGCTCGGTGAAGATCGACTTGGTGAAGTGGTGCAGCAGTTCGGCGTCGATGCTCAGCTTCGAGGCCCAGCCGTCGACGAGCTCGATGCCGTCGGCGAGCCGTGGGGTGTGGAAGCCGACCTCGACCTGAACCCCGGTGAACTCCGGGCGGAAGACCGCGCCGCCACGGACCTTGCTCTTGCGCTCGGCTTCTTCCCGCTCGGTGATCTTGCTGCAGTACAGCTCGAAGCGGGCCAGCTGCTCCGGCGTGCCCGTGATGACGACGGAGCGCCTGCCGTTGCGGATCGACAGGATCGGCGGCAGCACCGTGCGCACGTCGGTGGCGAACTCTTCGAGCAGCTCGGCGATGCGCTCGGGATCGGCGTTGGTGACCGACACCATCGGCGACTTGTCCCCCCGGCCCACCATGCCGCGTCGCCGCGACACCAGGGAGCCGGCCGCACCGATCAGCTGGAGCATGGCCAGCAGTTCGGCGTCGCGCGCACCCTGCGCCCGCAGCGCCTCGACGGCCATGATGCCCTGGGAGTGGCCGGCCATGGCGACCGGCGGGGTGCCCGCCAGATCGAGCCCCTGGCGCTTCACCGCGCGGATGGCGGCCAGCTGGGTCAGCAGGATGCCGGGACCGGAGATCGCCGCGGTGGTCAGCTGCTTGACGTTGGGTAGCGGCTCCTCGGCCGCCAACGCGCGCACCCACTGCATGGGCTCGAAGCCGATCGGACGAACCACGACCAACTCGCGGGCCACCGGCTGGAGCAGCAGTTGGGCTTCACCGACGAGCTCACTGAGCTCGGATTCGATGCCAGCGGAGCTGATGAGCTCCTCGAGGTTCTCCAGCCAGTTACCACCCTGCCCACCGAAGGCCACCGCATAGGGTTCGCCGGCGTTGAGCAGGTCGACCAGGGCGTGTGCGCCGGTCAGCGCCGCAGGGCGTCCAGCCGAGCCGTTCTTCGTGCCGGTGGAAACCTGGTCGTGTTCGTTGATCGTCACGTCTTGCCATCTCCTCGTGCGCGCTAGCGCTCATCGCTCGTACTCGGGCTGTCGTGGGCGGCGACCCCTGCTCCCTCGGCGGGGTCGTGCGATTCGGCGTCGAATCCCGACTAGCTCTCGTCACTCCGGCCGGTCCGCGCTTCGGAGCGCGGCCAACTCCCCGTTCGAGGAGCCTGGCGGATATTTCCAGCCGCTATAAGGGTGTCATAAGAGCAAGCACCATTTTCGGCCCCTAAATGGTTACTGGCGAGTTCTACGCACGGGTAACCACGACTTGGATAACGTCGCCCTCCGAGCGCTCAGACGACTTATGGGACAAACGTCCTGCGTGCAGGTGGTTACGCTTGAGTAGCCTAACTGCGCAGATCAAGGCAGTATTGTTATCGAATCGTTATGTCGATTTGATCGCCGCCGCGCCGCGCTGCGAACCGGCCGCAAACGCCGACAACTCCCGCCACGGCGTGTGGTCACGCGCGCATAGCCCGACAAATTGTTTGCTGGCGAATCTTACCGATCGGTAAGGTTTAGTCCCATTGACCGAACTGGGGCTTGAGAATCTGGTTGATGTCAACCCCTACGCCGCCCACGCTTTGCTTGTCGATCTCGACCTGATGCAGGGCCGCCGCGGGATGGGTGTAGCCCGCGGGCGAGCCCCAGTTGTGTTGCCAGAAGTAGGAACCGAGGCCGTCCTGCACGGCCCAATCGATGGTCTTGGAGTTGGCATAGACCCCGACTCGCTGGTGACCCAGCACCGATTCCCAGCCCCGTAGATAGGGTCCGACCTGCTGTTTGTACTGCTCGTAGGACGGGTCGTCGTCGATGGACGCATAGATCGGAGCGCCATAGGACCCACCGGCGGCCACGTGTAGTTGCCAGCCTCGCTTGGCGTGCTGCACCCCCGCGGCCTGCCCACCCAGCCAGTCGGCGTTGTCCTGCTTGCCGTACTGGTAGCAGGACACGATCTTCAGCCCGTTCTGATAGAGGTCGCGGGCCTCTGGTAGCTGGATGGGCTTCCCGAGCATCCATGCGCCGCCGGGGCGACGGTCGGAGACGTACCTGATGGCGCCGTTGGCTCCCGCCGCGCGAAGGTCCGACGCCTTGATCACACCGGCGGCGTAGTCCAGCAGCAGCCCCAGTGGGGCCGCGGAGGCCCCCGCCGGGCTCAGCGCCCCGGCGAGCGCACCGCCGAGGCCCGCCAGGGCGGGCGCGGCCGCGGCGTACTTCAGCACGTCGCGCCGGGAAATCGACATGATCACAGGATATGACAGCAGCCACAATTTCCTCACCAACGCCACTGGTCACAGCTGCATCAAGATTCTCGGCGTTGAGGTCGGCCCGGCTCGTTGACTGTGCAACCTCATACGCCGTGGCGGCGAGTCGCGTATGAAACCGCACACTCGGCGAGGGTGCGGGGCTGCGAGGGTGCGGGGCGGCGGGGCTGCGGGGCTGCGGGGCGGCGGGGCGGCGGGGCGGCGGGGCGTTGCGGATCCCGTCGAATACGACCCGCTACGTCACGGAATCCGCGATGAGGCTGCAACATCACCGAGCAATTCATAGGATCAGCAGCCATGCCCCCCGGAACGAGCAGCTCGGCCAGCGCGTTGAGTATGGCTGAGTGCTCCGAGGCCCCGCAGATCGCCCTCGAAGGGGTGCGCAAGGTCTTCGGCGAGCGGGGCGGCGACGTCGTCGCGGTCGACGACCTGGACCTCACCGTCAACGACGGAGAGCTCTTCGCCATCCTCGGGCCATCCGGATCCGGCAAGACCACCGTGCTGCGGATGATCGCCGGCTTCGAGCAGCCGACGGCCGGGGTAATCCGACTCGGGGGCCTCGACGTCACCGGCCTGCCGGCCCGCAGCCGGGACGTCAACACAGTGTTCC
>JAHFVB010000394.1 GCA_023264755.1 Mycobacterium sp.
CCCGCGACGCCGTTGGCGCCGTCCTGCACCTGCCTGCCCACCTGGGCGATGGTGGCGACCGCGGCGTGGACCGCCAGCCCGACCAACACCCACCCCGCCGTCCACGTGGTGACGGCGAGGTCGCTGACCAGTTGAGTCAGCAGGCGACCTGGCGTGGTGGCGTACGGGACGTAGCGAGAACTCATGTCGTAGATCCCAGCAGATAGTCTTGCGCGATGCGTCCTGCTTTGACCGACTACGAACATCTGGCCAGCGGCAAGGTTCGCGAGCTCTACCGCATCGACGCCGACCATCTGCTGTTCGTGGCCAGTGACCGGATCTCCGCGTTCGACTACATCCTGGCCAGCGACATCCCGGACAAGGGTCGCATCCTCACGGCGATGAGCGTCTTCTTCTTCGACTTCCTGGAACGCACGCTAGGGGCGCCCAACCACCTCGCGGGGCCGGCCGACGACGAGCGCATCCCCCAACAGGTGCTGGGCCGGGCGCTTGTCGTCAAGCGGCTGGAGATGATGCCGGTGGAGTGCGTGGCGCGCGGCTACCTCACCGGCTCCGGCCTGATCGACTACCGCCGGACGGGGGCGGTGTGCGGCATCGAATTGCCGGAAGGGCTGACGGAGGCCAGCAAGTTCGTCGAGCCGCTGTTCACCCCGGCCACCAAAGCCGAACTGGGCCAACACGACGAGAACGTCTCCTACGACGCGGTGGTCGACCTGGTCGGTGCGGACCTGGCCGCCCAACTCAAGGACCGCACCCTGAAGATCTACGAAGCGGCCGCCGCGCACGCGCTTACCAAGGGAATCATCATCGCCGATACCAAGTTCGAGTTCGGAGTGGACGAACGAGGATCGGTGGTGCTGGCCGACGAGGTGTTCACCCCGGACTCCTCGCGGTACTGGCCCGCCGACAGCTATGAGGTGGGCGTCGTGCAACCCAGCTTCGACAAGCAGTTCGTGCGCAACTGGTTGACCGGGCCGGAATCCGGCTGGGATCGTGGCGGGGACGCGGCGCCCCCTCCGCTGCCGCCCGATGTCGTGGCCGCCACCCGCGCACGTTACATCGAGGCTTACGAACGTATTTCGGGGCTGCGCTTCCAGGATTGGATCGGTGCCGCATGACCGAGAAACCACCCGTCGCCAAGCGCGTCGACCACCGCCGGGAACACCACGGCGACGTGTTCATCGACCCCTACGAATGGCTGCGCGACAAGAGCAATCCCGAGGTGATCGCCCACCTCGAAGCCGAGAACGCCTACACCGAGCAGCAGACCGAGCACTTGGCCCCGCTGCGCCAGAAGATCTTCGACGAGATCAAGGCGCGCACCAAGGAGACCGACCTCTCCATACCGACCCGCCGGGGCGACTGGTGGTATTACGGACGCAGCTTCGAGGGCAAGCAGTACGGGGTGCAATGCCGTTGTCCGGTAACCGATCCCGATGACTGGTCGCCGCCGGTATTCGACGAACACACGGAGATTCCCGGCGAGCAGATTCTGCTCGACGAGAACGTCGAGGCAGAGGGGCACGAATACTTCGCGCTGGGGGCGGCCTCGATAAGCCTCGACGGCCACACCTTGGCGTACTCCGTCGACGTGCTCGGCGACGAGCGATACACGTTGCGGTTCAAGGACTTGCGCACCGGCGAACGTTACGAAGACACGATCGAGGGCATCGGTGCTGGGGTGACCTGGGCCGCCGACAACCGAACGGTCTACTACGTCACCGTCGACGAGGCGTGGCGGCCGGACACCGTGTGGCGACACCGCATCGGAGCGGGATTGCCCGCCCAGCGGGTCTACCACGAGGCCGACGAGCGGTTCTGGATATCCGTGGGCCGCACGCGCAGCAACAAGTACCTGTTCATCGCAGCGGGTAGCTCGGTGACCAGCGAGGTCTTCTACGGCGATGCCGCCGACCCGGAGGCCACGTTCACGCCGATCCTGCCGCGTCGCGAACTCGTCGAGTACGACGTCGATCACGTGGTCGTCGGCGGTGAGGACCGCTTCCTCATCCTGCACAACGACGGTGCCGAGAACTTCACTCTGGTCGAGGCGCCCGTCAGCGACCCCACCGCATTCCGGACGCTGATCGAACACCGCGACGACGTCCGGCTCGACGCCGTCGACACCTTCGAACACCACATCGTCGTGAGCTACCGCAGCGAGGCGTTGCCGCGCATCCAGCTGTGGCCCATCTACGCCGACGGCAACTACGGACACCCCGAGGAGATCACGTTCGAAACGGAACTGACGTCCTGCGGACTTTCCGGCAACCCGAACTGGTCTTCGCCGCGGCTACGGGTCGGCACGACGTCGTTCGTCGTCCCGGTGCGCATCTACGACATCGACCTGGCGACCGGCGAGCGAATCCTGTTGCGCGAGCAGCCGGTGCTCGGGGACTACCGGCCCGAGGACTACGTGGAGCGGCGGGACTGGGCGGTGGCCCCAGACGGGGCGCGAGTGCCGATCTCGATCATTCACCGTGCGGGACTGCAGTTTCCGGCGCCGGCGCTGATCTACGGGTATGGGGCCTACGAGTCGTGCGAGGATCCGCGCTTCTCGATCGCCCGGCTGTCGTTGCTGGATCGTGGCATGGTCTTCGTCATCGCCCACGTGCGCGGCGGCGGAGAACTGGGCCGACCGTGGTACGAGCATGGCAAGCTGCTCGAGAAGAAGAACACCTTCACCGACTTCATCGCGGCGGCAGCACATCTCATCGCAACCGACATCACCCGACCGGAGCACCTGGTGGCCCTCGGCGGTAGTGCGGGGGGCTTGCTGATGGGGGCGGTGGCCAACATGGCGCCGGAGCTCTTCGCGGGCATCCTGGCTCAGGTGCCGTTCGTCGACGCATTGACCACCATCTTGGACCCGTCGCTGCCGCTGACCGTCACCGAGTGGGACGAGTGGGGCAATCCGCTGGCCGACGAGCAGGTGTACCGGTACATGAAGTCCTATACGCCCTACGAGAACGTCGAGGCCAAGGAGTATCCGGCCATCCTGGCCATGACATCGCTCAACGACACCAGGGTGTTCTACGTCGAACCGGCGAAATGGATTGCTGCCCTGCGTCATACCGCGCTCGGCGACGCCGAGGTCTTGCTGAAGACCGAGCTGGTCGCCGGCCACGGCGGGATCAGCGGACGCTACGAACGGTGGAAGGAAGCTGCCTTCCAGTATGCGTGGGTGTTGGCTACCGCGGACCCCGACCACCACGGCAGCGGCCAGGTAGATCACCTCTTCCCCACGCCGGACGCCTAGCCGCGCCGGCGCCGACCTCGGCAATCTGGTCGCTGTCAAGATTGGTGGCTATGCTCGGGCGATGGGCAAGACCTACCACCACGGCGACCTCAAGGCGACGATCCTGGGCCACGCCGCGACCCTGGTGGCCGAACGAGGCGCCGACGGGCTCTCGCTGCGCGAACTGGCCAGAGCCGCCGGCGTCTCGCACGCCGCACCGGCCCACCACTTCACCGACCGCCGGGGGCTGTTCACCGCGCTGGCCGCCGAGGGCTTCCAGCTGCTGACGAGCGCCCTGGCCGCGGCCCGGCCCGACTTCGTCGCCGCGGCGCGGGCCTACGTCCGCTTCGCCCTGGACCACCCCGGGCACTACGAGGTGATGTGGGACAGGTCGCTCTACGACGCCGGAGACCCGGAGCTGGCCGCCGCCCAGGCCGCCGCAGGTGCGGAGCTCGACCGCGGCGTCGCGACGCTCACGGACCCCAGGGCCAAGACCCAACCCGCCGAGGCTGCCCTCGCGGCTTGGGCTCTGGTGCACGGGTTTTCGTCGTTGTGGCTCAACGGCGCGATTGCCAGGGGCGAGCCCGCCGCCGACCCCCTCGACACCGCTGAACGCGTCGCCAGGATGCTCTTCTCCGACGAGCGGACCACCGGGTAGCGTCACTCGCATGACTTTGACCGACATCGCCCTGACCACGCTCGACGGCACGCCAACCACGCTCGCCGAGTACGCCGATGGTGCCGTGCTGATCGTCAACGTCGCCAGCAAGTGCGGGCTCACGCCGCAGTACGGCGCCCTGGAGCAACTGGCCCAGGACTACGGCGACCGCGGGCTCACCGTGATCGGCGTGCCGTGCAATCAGTTCATGGGGCAGGAACCCGGCACCGCCGAGGAGATCCAAACCTTTTGTTCGACCAGCTACGGCGTGACGTTCCCGCTGATGGCCAAGACCGACGTCAACGGGGCCGACCGGCACCCGCTCTACGCCGAACTGACCAAGACCGCCGACGCCGAGGGCGAGGCGGGCGACATCCAGTGGAACTTCGAGAAGTTCCTGCTGGCGCCCGGCGGCGCGGTGGTCAACCGCTTCCGCCCGCGTACCGAGCCCGATGCCCCCGAGGTGATCAGCGCCATCGAGGCCGTACTGCCCCGATAACACCTGGGCCACCCCCAAAACGTCAACTCCCGCCCACGTGTCGGAAACCGTTGGGACACCTGGTGTTGCCATACTTGGGGGGTGGCTGGACGACTGATCGTCTCGATCTCCGGGATCAGGGACCGCACCATCGACGAGATCGTCGACTTCCGGGCCGAACTCGACGCCCGGGACGTGCCCGCATCGCTGATGGTGGCACCGCGGCTGAAGGGCGGCTACCAGCTGGACCAGGACCCGACCACGGTGGCTTGGCTTCGGCACCAGCGCAACACCGGTGACGCGATCGTGCTGCACGGATACGACGAGGCGGCCACCAAACAGCTGCGCAGCGAGTTTGCGACGTTGCAGGCCCACGAGGCCAATCTGCGGCTGATGGGCGCCGACCGCGTGCTCGAACACCTCGGATTGCGCACCAGGTTGTTCGCGGCCCCCGGCTGGACGGTCTCCCAGGGCACCGTCACGGCCTTGCCGCGCAACGGTTTCCGACTGCTCGCCGGGCTCAGTGGCATCACCGACCTGCCCCGGGCGCTGACGGTGCGCGCCCGGGTGCTCGGCATCGGGGAGGGCTTCCTGACCGAACCCTGGTGGTGTCGCACCCTGGTCTTGTCCGCCGAGCGTTCGGCGCGCCGGGCGGGCACCGTCCGGGTGGCCGTCGACGCCCGGCAGCTGCGGCGGCCTGGGCCGCGGCAGGCCGTGCTCGACGCCATCGACCTCGCGCTGATGCACCAGTGCACGCCCGCGGTGTACTGCTGGACGCCGAACCCGGCATTGACGGAC
>JAHFVB010000395.1 GCA_023264755.1 Mycobacterium sp.
TGATCCAGCCCAAGTCGAACAGAAGTCGAATGAGCGCCGGATCCTGCTCGGGGCGAAAGGCAGCGGTCAACCAGACGATGCAGGCGAACAGCGGCACCAGACCCGTTAGCGCACCGCCGATGAGTTGACAGTACGAGAGCACCTTGCCGCCACGTTCCATCTGCAACATCACGCGGAACAACCCGATCGCCCAGGTGATGAGGAAGGTCGTGCTGAAGGCGCCGACGGCGAAGCCGATTCGCATCGTCGAGGCGTGAGCTCGGTAGTTGGCCGCCAGCTCGTCAGCCGGTATGGCCGGCGAATACGGCGGGATGTTCCGGCCCAGGACGCCCCAACCGAGTGCGAACAAGGCGATGAAGAGGAAACACGACCATCCACACCAGCGAACGAGCCTTGCCTCATCGGCATCCATGTGTGCTCCGTTGCGGTCGCGGCGCGCATTCGGACTCTGCGCAGTACCTGTGCCAGAGACGCCAAACTACAAAGCTCCCGACGCCAGGACAGCACCTGCGTTCCGTTGGCCGAAACCTACCTTCGGCTGCCGACGAGCGCGCAGTTCCGCAGAACGAAATGGTGGCCTTGCCCCGGACCGTTCCGTTGGCGAGCATCGAAGTGCAGGCAACGACAACGACATTGGCCCACGTTCACGACGTGCGCGCCGGACGTTGGTGACCGGAAGGACGTGGTGACGATGGCGCTGACCGACGAGGGACTGATCGAGGTGCCCGGAATGATGAGCCGATGGGTCCGGTTGAGCAACGGTGAGCGGGCCCACTACATGACCGCAGGCGAGTCGGGCCCGGCTGTCGTGCTGCTCCACGGAGGGATACCGGGCTCGTCCGGACTGGCCGGCTGGCGGCTGCTGGCACCCCTGCTGGCTGACGCGGGCTTTCGCGTGTACTGCCCGGATCAGCCGGGATTCGGGTTGTCCGATCCTCGTCCGGAGTATTGGCCCGTGCACGGCCCGTACTCTCATGCCAACTTCCTGGAACGCTTCGCCGAAGCGCTCTGCCTGGACGAGTTCTTTCTGTCCGGCAACTCGATGGGTTGCATCAATACCTCGCACTACGTGGTGCGCTACCCCCACCGGATCAAGAGGTTCATCTTGATCGCCGGACCGGTTGGCGACCTGTTGTCCTTCGGCTCAAAGGATCTCCGGGCCGATGTGGGCTGGGACGGCAGCCGGGAGACGATGAAGGCGATGATGAACTCGATCATCCACCATCAGGAGGAGATCACCGACGACCTCCTCGAGATGCGCATGCGCTCGGCCGACGTACACCGGGAATCGTGGATCGCCTGGCAGAAGGCCACCGTCAACGGCGATGTCCCGCCCGACATCGCCATCGCGATGTCGACGAAGAACCGGCTCGACCGGCTCTCGATACCCGCCCTGTGTCTGTACGGCAAGAACGACAAGATCCTTCCGGTCGAGGAGCTTGGCTACCGCGTCGAGGACGCGCTTCCCAAGGTCCAGTTCTTCTATCCCGACGACTGCGGACATCAGGGCCAGACCGACCAGCCCGCGCTGTTCGCGCAGGTGTTCGTCGAGTTCTTCCGCAACGGCCGGATTAGCCGCGAGACCGCCCAACGTGCTGGGGTGTCGACCCGCCGTCCCGAGCTCCCCGAGCTGGTCGAACCCCGCCAGCCGGCAACCGTCTAGAGTCTGGCCGAGGCCCGCCAGGGCCAGGGCGGACACCCTTGTGAAGATCGTCGAACACCGGGCCGGAAGCGCCGACAAGCTACTCCGCATCGAAGCCGAGGGCTGTGCGGTGCACATCACCGTAGGCCTGCACGATGCGGACGGGCGGCCCTTCACCTCAATCGAGATCGAGCCGCTTCAACCTGCCGACAACGGTGACGTGTGGTTCGTGCGCGGCTCGAGTACCTCGGTCGTGCTCAATCATGGCCCGCAGGTCATGGCGGGCGACCGAGCCGCGTGCACCGACGATGAGGGCAACGGCGCCAAGCTAGTCGAGTGAGGCTGCGAGGCCATTCACCAAAGCGATCCCGAACGGGATTCAGTGCAGCCCGGCAACCAACTCCGTGGCCGGAATGCCCGCCGCGATCGCCTTGCGCCCGCGCATCAGTTGCCGGGGCGAGTCGATGGCCAGCATGCCGACGACGCGTCCAGCCCGCTCGTACACCGCAAGGTGGCGCCCCTCGACCGGGTCCTCGACCACGGTGAGCTCGTCGTCGGCGGTTGGACGGCCGACGAGCTGAATCTTGTGTCCGTACTGATCGGACCAGACATACGGCACGGCCTGCGCCACCCGAGTTTCGCCGACGATTCCCGAGGCCACGACGTCGGCGTGCTCGTTGGCGTTGGTCCAATGCTCGATTCGCATGGATCGCTCGAAGAGTGGATGAGCCCACCGGGCGACGTCACCCACCGCATAGACGTCGGCGCGACCTTCCGCGCGCAACCCCGCGTCGCACGTCACCCCGTTGTCCAGACTTAAGCCACTGCCCACCAGCCACTCGGTGGCTGGGGTGACGCCCAGCCCAACGATCACCACGTCAACGTCCAGCACGGTGCCGTCGGACAACTCAACCTGCTCGACGGTCTGACCGCCGCTCACCCGGGTCACGGTGACCCCGCAGCGCACCCGTACCCCATTGTCGGCGTGCATCTTCGCGAGTAGCGCACCCACCTCGAATCCGAGCCCGGCAGACATCGGGGCCGGGAGGATTTCGACCAGGTCTACCTCGAGCCGGCGATTGCGGGCGGCCGCGGCGACCTCGGCGCCGATGAACCCCCCGCCGAGCACCAACACCCTAGGTCCCCGGTCGAATTGCCGGCGAATCGCTTCGGCATCAGACACCGTGCGCAAGCCATGGAAGCCGTTCAGCCCCTTCCCCAGCGCAAACTTGCGGGCGTCGGCGCCCGTTGCGATGACGAGGTGCTCGTACGGGAGCTCGTCACCATCGGACAGCTGCACTCGTCGACGGTCCAGATCCAGGCCCGTCGCCCGGGTGCTCGCCCGCAATTCGACGTCGAGCTCGGCGAATGCCGCGGCGTCGCGCAGGAATGGAGTAGCACCTGAATGATCCGGCGCGAGAAATTGTTTCGACAACGGTGGTCGGTCGTAGGGCAACCCGGGCTCGGCGCCGATCATGGTGATCGGCTCACCGTAGTTGCGCACCCGGAGCGCCTCGGCGGTGCGCAGTCCCGCGAGCGACGCCCCGACGATGACTACACCCATGCGATGGCCATCCGATATCCGTCCAATCCGATCATCCCGTCCCGCCATCGTTGACTTCCAAGTACGCCAATCCCGCTGTTCGCAACCGCATTCCAGCCGGTATGCCTGTGGATGGTGGGTACCGCGACCAGCGTTCGCCCGCCTAGGTGAATTTGGCGCCGATGCACGCAGCGGCCCGGCGCAGTCTGGCCTCGAGCACCGGGGCCACCCTTTCAGTGAGGGGAAAGCTCAGCGAGATCGCCCCCAGCACCGTCGACGTCGCCGGATTCAGGATCGGGGCCGCGACGCAGTGGGCCCCAAGGGAGGACCCCTCGTTGTCGTGAGCGACGCCAAGCTCACGCGCCCGAGCGAGCGAGGCTTGAAGGATCGCCGGGTTGGTCATCGTCTTCACGGTGAGCCGCGGAACGTGGGTCGACAGTGCGCGTGCGATGGTCGCCTGGTCGGAGTGGGCGATCATGGCCTTGCCCAAGGCGGTGCACAGCGCGGGCACCCGACCGCCGATCTGGCTGGGCAGGTCAACCCCATGGTGCCCGTAGATCTTCTCGACGTAGAGCACGTCCATTTTGTCGAGCACGGCCAGGTGCACGGTGGCATCCGAACTCCGATGCAGATCCGTCATGTGGGGAATGGCTACGGAGCGAAGGTTGCGCGGCCGGCACTCCGCCAAGGAGTTCCCCAACTCGAAGGCTGCCCGTCCGAGTTGGTAACGCGCGTCGACACGGTCGACGTAGTTGTGGTCGACCAGGACGCTGAGCAGCCGGTGTGCGGTGCTCTTCGGAATACGCGCGCGGTCGGCAATCTGCGACACCCCCAGCAACGTCCCGCCGCCGCGGAACGCGTCGAGCACGGCCAACGCCTTGCCGACGCTGGTGCCCAATGCCAGCCCGTCGCCGCGAGTGTGAGAGTTCGCCGGCCCCCTCGCTTCGGATGTGACGTTCCCGGCTTGCGACCGACTGGGTGCCGTGACGACCACCTGACCTCCTCCAGCTACCGCCAGTGCGTACGTCGAACGCGCGGCGCGACTCGCGCCTCGTGCACTGTGACCCGGACAACATTACGGACCGCGTCACAACGTGTCAACGCACATGTTGAAAATCTACGCGACTGTTGACAAACGACCGAAAGACGCACGTAGCGCGCCCCAATGTCGCCGCGGTGATTCGGTCCCGAGGTACGGAACGCCGCCATTGGCAGCACTTCCGCGATGTCGTAGACCTCTATGGAATCGCAGTGATCGGCGCCGAGCGCCGACGGCTCGGCGGGTGTCGCTCCGAGTCGATCGTCACCAGCGAACGAACGTAGACAAGGGGCATCAGACCGTGACAGCACCGGAGAGTTTGGTCATCGATGACCGCGAGCGGAGTCTGTTCCGCGTACACCGGTCGGCCTTCACCTCCCAAGAGCTCTTCGATCGCGAACAGCGTGAGATCTTTGGCAAGGCCTGGCTCTACGTGGGACACGAGTCCGAGATTCCCAACCCGCACGACTTCCAGACCCGCCGAGTCGGAGGCCGGGAGGTCATCTACGTCCGGGGCAAGCAGGGCGACGTCGAGGTCTTGCTGAACAGCTGCCGACACCGCGGCGCCGAAGTCTGCCGCGAGCGCAGGGGCAACCGCAAGATCTTCACCTGCTTCTATCACGGCTGGGCCTACAACACTCAGGGCGCGCTGGTCAGCGTGCCCGACGGAGACCGCTATAGCGCGGCCTTCGACCGCGCCGAACACGGGTTGGCCAAGCCACGCACCGAGACTTACCGCGGTTTCACCTACGTCACGTTCGGCGCCGACGCGCTGCCGTTGCAAACGTATCTGGCCGATGCCACACACCTGATAGACCTGGTAGCCGACCAGTCGGCCTCGGGCATGGAGATTGTGCCCGGCACCCACAACTACTCGATGAGAGCCGACTGGAAGCTGTTGATGGAGAACAGTTGTGACGGCTACCACGGCTTCACCGTGCATC